>CANKIV010000016.1 GCA_947482125.1 Alphaproteobacteria bacterium | reverse complement strand
GGCTCGTCCATGCCGCCATAAAGATGATTGAGGAACATTTCCTTGGTCAGGGTGGTGCCCTTGCGCAGGGAGAGCAGCTCCAGCATCTGATATTCCTTGCCGGTCAGATGCACGCGGGCGCCGTCCACTTCGACCGTCTTGGCGTCGAGGTTAACGGTGAGCTTGCCGGTGGTGATGACCGACTGGCTGTGGCCCTCGGAGCGGCGCACGACCGCCTGGATGCGGGCGACCAGCTCGTCCTTGTGGAAGGGCTTGGTCATGTAATCGTCGGCGCCGAAGCCCAGCGCCTTGACCTTGGCTTCGACAATGGCGTTGCCGGACAGGATCAGGACCGGGGTCTGTACCTTGGCGACCCTGAGGGCCTTGAGGACCTCGAAGCCAGACATGTCGGGCAGCTGCAGGTCGAGCACGATGATGTCGTAGTCATAAAGCTTACCGAGATCGATACCTTCTTCACCCAAGTCGGTGGTGTAGACGTTAAGGCCTTCGCTCCGTAGCATCAGCTCGATGCTTCGCGCCATGGCGCTGTCGTCTTCAATCAGCAATACGCGCATGTCAGGCCCCTCTCTTAACGTTCGGACGCGCCCTGCAGGGTGCAGAACACGGTTAACCGGTTTCCGAAAGCTAAGCGCAAATAGTTAACAGCAGCTTTAACTTGGTCCCCTGGCTTCAGCCCTTCCTCATCCCGGATTAAGGCCGGGAAAGGGTTGGGGATGCCGCCATGGCCTTGATTCGATTTGTTAAGTTTACCGCCATTTAAATCCTTGGCCTCACTATGGGGCCAGATGGGGGACAGAAAGTCCGCCCAAAGAAGGCCCCGGGGCGCGAATGCGCCCCAAAAAAAGGGAAGTTATGCGCGCTTTGCTCAAGGATATTGAGGGCATTCCTACCCTGACCCGCTTTGGCCGGGTCGCCCGGATCGAGGGCCTGGTGGTGGAAGTCACGGGCGCGCAGGGGGCTATCAGCCTGGGCGGCCAGTGCCGCATAACCATCGGAAATAACGAGAAAATTCCCTGCAAGGTGGTCGGTTTTCGCGATGGCCGCGCCCTGGTCATGCCGCTGGGTCCGCTGGATGGAATCAGCCTGGGCGCCCGCGCCGATTTCGAAGATCGTCCGTGTCCATCTATCCCTCCAAAGCTTGGCTGGGACGGGTGGTGAACGGCTTCGGCCAGCCCATGGACGACAAGGGCGCATTGCCCCAGGGCACCGTCCCCTATCCCCTCAAGGCGCCGCCGCCGGACGCCATGCGCTGGACAAGACCCAGGAAAAAATCGCATCTGGCAAGAATGCCAATACCTATGCCGGCTTCGGCGACAGGGCGCAGGTGCTGACCGCGACCATCGCCGCCAATGCGCGCAACGCGGCTTATGCCAATGCCACCGAGTTCGCCGTCACCCAGACCGAAATGCAGGACACCCAGCTCACCAGTCTTGCGGCGCTTGCGGCGCAGCTGAAGAAGTCGGTCAGTGACGCCGTCGTCAACAATGACGGCTCCACCCTGATGGTGCAGGTGCAAAGCATTTTCGACCAGGCCAGCGCCATCCTCAATTCCAAGGACTCCAACGGCGCATACATCTATAGCGGCGCCAAGACCGACACCGCGCCGGTGACGGTAAATTCTCTGGCGGCGCTGCAGGCCCTGCCGTCGGTGGCGACCGCCTTCGCCAATGGCGATATCAAGAAATCGGTCCAGGTCGGCGATGGCGTCACCGTTGCCTATGGCATCACCGCCTCGGATATCGGCACCGGGCTGATGCAGGCCCTGAAGGACATCACCAATTACGATCTGGGCTCCAGCTTCGCCGCCGGCCCCGGCCTCAATGCCGGCCAGACCACCTTCCTGACCAACGCCATCGCCACCACCGTGACGGTGGCCACCGACCTCACCGCCGCCACGGCGGCGAACGGCTATGTCGCCAACCGCCTGGCAGACGCCCAGTCCCAGCAGACCTCGATGAACACGCTCTACAAGGGCTTCGTGTCCAACATCCAGGACACCGACATGGCCGATGCCGCCCCCCAGCTGTCGCTGAACCAGACCCAGTTGCAGGCGGCGCTGCAGGTCACTGCCGGGCTGCACCAGCTTTCCTTGCTGAATTTCATCGGTTCCGGCGGCTAAAAGCCTTAATTCTTGCGGAGGGCAGCGCCCGGTCCTATAGGACCGGCCATGACCGCCGCCGTCCTCAAGCCCGGAGCCCGTATCGTCGCCGCGATGAGCGGCGGCGTGGATTCCTCCGTCACCGCCGCACTGCTCAAGCGCCAGGGCTATGACGTGATCGGCATCACTTTGCAGCTATACCCTTCCGACACCGCGCCATCGCGCAAGGGTGCCTGCTGTGCCGGCGCCGACATCTATGACGCCAAGCGCGTGGCGCAGAGCCTGGACATTCCGCACTATGTGCTGGATTACGAAAGCCGCTTCCGCAAAAACGTGATCGAGGATTTCGCCGACAGTTACGCGCGGGGCGAAACCCCCATTCCCTGCGTTCGCTGCAACGAGCGGGTGAAGTTCGCCGACCTTCTGGATACCGCGCGCGAGCTGGGCGCCGAAGCGATGGCCACTGGCCATTATGTCCGCCGGGTGGACGGCGCGGACGGCGCGCAGCTGCATGCTGCCGCCGATCCGGTGCGCGACCAGAGCTATTTTCTGTTCGCCACCACCCAGGCCCAACTCGACTATCTGCGCTTTCCGTTGGGAGACATGGAAAAGAGCGCGGTGCGCGCCATCGCCGCCGAGCTGAAACTGGTCAATGCCGCCAAGCCCGACAGCCAGGACATCTGCTTTGTGCCGGAGGGGCGCTACACCGGCATCGTCAACCGGATGAAGCCCGATGCGGCGCGGCCCGGCGATATCGTGGACATGACGGGCAAGGTGCTGGGCCGCCATGACGGCATCGTCAATTTCACCGTCGGCCAGCGCAAGGGACTGGGACTATCGGGCAACGAAGAGCCGCTGTTCGTGCTCAAGCTCGATCCCGTCAATGCCCGTGTGGTGGTGGGACCGCGCACCGCGCTGGGTTCCTCCAGCATCGTGTTGCGCGAGGTGAACTGGCTTGGTCCGCAGGACGCGCAGTTCGAAGCGCGGGTCAAGGTGCGCTCCATGCGCCCGCCGGTGGCCGCAACCGTGACGCCGCTGGCCAGTGGCGCGGCACGGGTGGAACTTGCGGCGCCGGAAGACGCCATCGCGCCGGGCCAGGCCTGCGTCTTTTACGAGATGGACGGCAGCCGCGTACTGGGCGGCGGCTGGATCGCCGCCGAGGCCGCTGCTGCGGCGTGAAAACCGCCCAAACTTGACACCGGCAGGGGGGCATTTTACACCCCGCGCCCGGACCAGCAGGCGGTCCGAACCCCGGTTTGGCAGCGTAGCTCAGTGGTAGAGTAGGGGAATCATAATCCTTTGGTCGCAGGTTCAAATCCTGCCGCTGCTACCAACCGGTTCCTCCCTTTGAGGATAGTTTCGTGACCGCCGCGCCGACATTCGCCGACATTCAAAAGGCCGCCGCCGCGATCCAGTCATCCTTGGTGCGTACGCCGACACGCCACTCGCGCGCCTTGTGGTCGCCCAGCGTGTTCGGCGTGGCCGGGGCAGTGTTCGACGGCGAAGGCCGGGTGCTGCTGGTGCGCCACCGTTACATGGCGGGTTGGCGGCTGCCGGGCGGCGGGGTGGACAGGGGCGAGCCGCCCCAGGCGGCGGTGCTGCGCGAGCTTCGCGAAGAAGTGGGCCTGCGCGGCGGAACGGCCGAGTTTTTTGCTCTTTATAACCGCCGCGCCGGCTGGGCCAGCAATGTCGTGGCGCTGTACCGCATCACCGGCGCTGCCGTGAATTTCCGGCCCAATCTGGAAATCAGCGAAATCTGTTTCGCCGATCCGCGACAGCCGCCGCCGGGATGCAGCCCCGCCACCGTGCGGCGGCTGGGCGAGCTGGCCGGCGCCCCGCCCAGTCCGGTGTGGTAAGCGGCTTGCCTTTTCCCGCCCCGGCCGTTAGCGAAAATCCATGAACGCACCCGTTGTCCCCTGGCAGATTCGGCTGGAAGCGCCCGCAGACATGGCGCGGGTCGAGGCGTTGAACGCCGAAAGCTTCGGTCCCGGCCGTTTCGCCAAATCCGCCTACCGGCTGCGCGAAGGTGTCTCGCCGATCGCCGCTTTGTCCTTTGTCGCGGTGGAGAATGATGTCCTGCGCGGTTCGGTGCGGTTCTGGCCGATCAAGGTCGGCGGCCATGAGGAATTGCTGCTGGGCCCCTTGGCGGTGCAAAGCTCGCAGCGTGGCCACGGCATCGGCATCGCCCTGATGCAGGCCGGCATTGCCGCCGCGCAGCAGGGACCGTGGCGCAGCATTCTGCTGATCGGCGACGAGCCTTATTACACCAAGGTGGGTTTCTCGCGCCTGCCACCGGGACGGGTGAAGTTCCCCGGCCCGGTGGACCAGAACCGCATCCTCGGCCTGTCGCTGAAGGCGGGAGAAATTCTCAATCTGTCAGGCCAGGTGCGCCGGGCGCAGATTGATGAAGCGGTTTGTGCGGATGGGGCAGGCGTCGGTTAGCGCCCGGCGGCTCGCTCAAGCTCGCCGCGCCTGCTCGCGCGCTTGTCGGCGCGCCGGGCTACCGCCCTTCCAGCCGCCACGCCAGCAACAGCGCTCCGACGATCAACAGTAGCGCCAGCCATTGCGGAAGAAGCTTCTGCTGCTCCAGTGCGGTGACGCGATAGGCGCCGTTGTTGCGCAACCCGCTCCAGCCTGAGCCGCTGGCGCTATCACCGCTGCTAACCCGCCGCACCTCCGGCACGCCGTCTTCCAGCCACTTCACGCTGCCGCCGCTGCTGTCGGCCACGGGCTGCAGCACTTCGGCGCTGGCGCGCATGTCGGCGACTTCCTTGGGATTGAGCGGCCCCGCCGCCGTCACGGCCGACAGGATGCCATCGGTGGCGCGGTACAGGCCCAACTCGCCCGCCTTGGTGGTGGCCCGCCAGATGCCGGGTTCCGCCCGGGTCAGGGGCAGTGCCAGTTGCCGGCCCGACGGCAGGGTCAGGCTCACCGGCGGGGTCTGATCGCTCATGGTGCGGCGGGTGACGCGGACATCGTTGCCGATGATGGTGATCGCCAGGCTTTCCGCTTCCAGTTCCGGCTCCTTCATCAGCCAGTGCGCCAGGCGGCGCAGCAATTCGGCCTGCGGTCCGCCGCCTTCAAAGCCGCGCGCCCACAGCCAGGTCTGGTCGCTCATCAGCTCGGCAACCCGACCCTTGCCGACCTGGTCCAGCACCAGCAGCGGCTGGCCGGCGCCGCTGGCCATCACGGTCTGGCCCGCGACCTTGTTGGCGGCGATGACCCGGAACCAGCGGCCCCAAGTCGGCGCCGCCTTGTCCACATTGCGGCCGGGCAGTTCACGCGTCACCGGATGGGCCATGCCGGCCGGCGTCACTTGCGGGCGAAAGCCGCCGGTGACGATCTGCCCGGTGGGCTGGGCGGGCAGCACCTGGCTGAGAGGCGTGCGGTAGATGCTTTCGGGGCCGGCGAATTCCGGCCCGGAGGAAATCAGCAGCGCGCCGCCATCCTGCACATAGCCGGCGAGGTTCTGGAAATAGGCGAACGGCAAAATTCCCCGCTCGCGATAGCGGTCGAACACCACCAGATCGAACGAGCCGAGTTTTTCCAGGAACAGTTCGCGATAGGGAAAGGCGATCAGCGAGAGTTCGTTGATCGGGGTGGTGTCCTGCTTGTCCGGGGGGCGCAGGATGGTGAAGTGGATCAGGTCCACCGACGGATCGGCCTTCAAGAGATTGCGCCATACCCGCTCGCCGGCATGGGGCTCGCCCGACACCAGCAGCACCCTGAGCCGGTCGCGCACGCCCGATACCGTCACCACCGCATGATTGTTCTGCAGGGTCAGTTCGGCCGGGCCTTGTCCCGCCGACAGCTCGATCAGGTTTTCGCCTTCATGCGCCACCGGAATGCGGACATCTGTGTCCTTGCCCACCGGCACCATGCGGTTGCCAAATGGCTTGCCGTCAATGCGGATGGTCAGCACGGCGCTGGTCTCACCGCTGCCGCCCAGATCGTCGATGCGCAGCCGCATGGTGGCAGGCTGGCCGACAATGGCGAAGCGTGCCGCGTTCAGCACCGTCAGCTTGCGGTCCTTCTCGCCGCGCCGGCCCGCCACCAGCACCTGCAGTGGTGCTTTCAATGACATGTTTTGCGGTGCGGGCGCGTCATGCACCTGGCCGTCGGTGATCAGGATGGCGCCCGCAACGCGGCCCTGCGGCACATCGGCCAGGGCCGCGTTCAGGGCGGCGAAGGCCTGGGTGCCGTTATTCTCGCCGGTGGCGGTGGTGGTGATGGAAGTCTCGCGCACCACCAGGTCGGGCTGGGCCGCCAGCAGTCTCTTGATCTGGACCCGTGCGGCTTCGGCCTGGGCGGTGCGCTTGCCCAGCGCCATGCTTTGCGAACGGTCTGTGACGATGACCGCGACATCGGGCAGGGCGGCGCGCTGCTCGCGCACCAGAAGCGGCCCGGCCAAGGCGAACAGCAGCACGGCAAAGGCCAGTCCCCGCGCCCAGGCGCCGCGCGCCCGCACGAAAATGCCGTAGAGCGTGATGGCGATGGCAATCACGGCCAGCGCCGTCAGCAGGCTGAGCGGAATGACGGGGGCGAAAGCCAGGCGTGTCATCGCCGCTCATTCCCCAGCCGTTGCAGCAATGCGGGCGCATGCACCACATCGGTCTTGTAATTGCCGGTCAGGGCATAGATCACCAGATTGATGCCGAAGCGCAGCGCCATCTCGCGCTGCAGCTCGCCGCCGGGCGACGGGGCCGAAATGAAGCGGCCGCTGCCATCCACCGCCCAGGCCGCGGCCCAGTCATTGCCGCCGATGATGACCGGCGATACGCCATCGCCGCCGCGTGCCGGCGGCGCGCCATTCTTGGGCGCGGGCGGCAGCGCCTCGACCCACAGCCGTCCACCGGTCCAGCGGCCGGGAAAGTCGCGCAGGATATAAAAGGTCTTGGTCAGCACATGATCGCCGGGCAGGGGGGTGAGCGGCGGCATGTCCAGCCCCCCGGTCAGTCGCCGCAGGGTCTGCTCGCCCGGCGAGGCGGCGCCGCGCACCGCGCCCAGGGACAGGTCGCGGGTGTCGAACATGATGGTGCCGCCCTGGCGCATGAAGTCGCCGATCCGCGACTGCGCCCGGGGCGACAGGTTTTTCGCCCGCGGGTCCATCGGCCAGTAGAGCAGCGGATACAAGGAGAGATCGTCGCGCTCCAGATCGACCCCGATCGGCTCCAGCGGTTCGTAGGAGGTGCGGGCGCGCAAGGCCATGCCCAGCCCGGTCAGTCCCGCCTGGCTGGTGGCGTCTACATCCGACAGGCCCGTCTTTACATAGGCCAGCCTTGTATCCAGAGCCGCCTTCATGGCGGTGACGTCATCGGCGCGCGCCTCGGAAACCATCTGGGGGACAACAAGAAGGAGCGCGGCGGCGGCGCCGATCCATTTCAGCTTGTGGGGGGTGAAGCCGCGCAGCCACAAGGCCAGCAAGGCGTCGAGCAGCAGCAGCAGCATCGCCGCCGCCAGCAGGTAGGGCTCCAGCGCCCGGGCCTTGGTGTCGCCATAGGGCTGCAGACTTTCACCGCCCAGCGGCGTCAGCACGGCGTCCGACGCCAGGGTGTTGAGCGCGCTTTCCACCTCATGCGCCCCATAGAGTCCGGGGGGATGGCGCGGCGAAACGCGGGTGCGGGCGAAGTCGCGTGCGGGGATCGGCGCAACGTCGGCGCTTGGCGCGCTGGCATGGCCAAAGCCGTCCAGCAGCGACACCGGCGGCAGGCTGGTCAGGCCGGCCAGGTCGCGCGCGGGCGTGCCCGCCGACAGCGCCAGCAGCCGCTTGAGCATGTCGACATACAGGCCCGAGATCGGCAGCGACGACCAGGTGGGGCTTGCCGTGATGTGGAACATCACGATCCAGCCCTGGCCTTCGGCGCGCGCGGTGATCAGCGGCGTGCCGTCGGTCAGCCGCGCCCAGGCGCGATTGTCGATTTCGGAAGACGGCTCGGCCAACACCTGGCGCGTCACCGTCACTTCGGTGGGAATCTCAAGGCCGTTGAACGGGCTGGTGGCGGTGAAAGGCGCCAGATGCTGGGGCGCCGACCAGGCCATGGCGCTGCCCAGATAGCGTCCACCCACCCTGAGCGGCACCGGCACCAGATCGTCGGCGCCATTGGTGACCCGGTCCCCAGCGAAGCGGATCAGCATGCCGCCCTTGGCGACAAAGTCCTTCACGCGGCTCTGGTCGGCGCCGGGAATTTTCGCCACATCGGCCAGCAGCAGCACCGAAACATTCTTGTCCAGCAGGGCCGAGATGGTGCCCTTGGCGATTTCGGCATAGGGCGACAGCGCCCGCTCCAGATAATAGACATCCGACAGCAGCGGCTGGCCTTCGCCGCTGGTTTCCGAAACGATACCGGCGCTGCGCTGGGAAGCGCCCTTGTCCAGAAGCTGCACCGCGCCGGCGCTGTCCTCGCCGCTGACGGCCAGGCGGGCGGTGGCGTTGCGTACTTCCATCGGCAAGGCGATATGGCCACGCGCCTTTGTCTCCCCGCGCGGGAAACGGACCTTGGTGGCGGCCAAGGTTTCGCCGCGTGCGCCGATGGCGGCGACTTCGGCTTCCTGCACCGCGCCGGTTTGCGCGCGCAAGGCGCTGACGGCAAAGCCGCTGGCGTCGCGCGTCACCGGCAGCAGACCCAAGGGCAGGCGCGCGGGCGCGTAGACAGTGACGCCGCCATAGCGGTGCAAGGCATCGCGCAGCTTCTTGCTGTCGCGCTCGATGCCGTCGCTCAGCCAGTAGAGCGCCGGGGCGGCGGCGAACTGGAAGCGGCCCAGCGCGACCGCCGCGGCATTGCGATCGCCGGGCCAGGGCATGGGCTTGAGTTCCTTGGCGATGCGCGCCGCTTCGCCTTCGTTGAGCAGGCCGGTGGGCGCAGCGCCGGCGGTGGGAATGATGGCGATGGCGCGGCCGCGCGCGCTGTGCAGCAGGTCGGTGATCAGTTCCTGGCGCGCGTTCCAGTCCTTGGCCGCTGTCCAGCCATTGTCCACCACCAGCACCAGCGGCCCGGCTCCCGCAAGTTTGGGCGGGCGGCCCAGCAAGGGATCGGCCAAGGCCAGGATCAGCAGCGCCGCCGCTGCGAGGCGCAGCAGCAGCAGCCACCAGGGCGTGGCGGCGGGGGTCTGTTCTTCATCCTGCAAACCGCGCAGCAATTTCAGCGGCGGAAACACCGTGCGGCGCGGCAGCGGCGGCGTCACCTTCAGCAGCCACCACAGCACCGGCAAGGCGAGCAGCGCTGTCAGTATAAGTGGCGCACCAAAACTCAGCGGCAGGAAATCGGGCACGGTTCAGGTGCCGCCGATGGCGGCATGCAGCGCGATCAGCGAGCTTTGCGGCGCATGATCGGTGCGGTGCGTGGTGCAGGTCCAGCCCAGTCTCAACGCGGCGTCGGCAACCCGCTCGCCGTGGGCGATGAAGCGGGTGCGATAGGCGCTGCGCACCCGTTCGGCGCGGCCGAAAATCTCGTCGCTTTCGCCCAGCGGCGATTCAAAGCGGGTGCGGCCATTGTAGGGAAATTCTTCTTCCGCCGGATCGACGATCCGCACCAGATGACCGGACATGCCGCGGCGCGAGAAATCCTTCATCGCTTCCAGTGCGCTGGTGTCCAGGAAATCGCTGAACCACACCAGCTGATTGCCGCGCGCGAAGGGCGCGCGCGGAGGCAAGGCGCTGTCACCCTTCGCATACAAGGCTCGCCCGATGCGGGTCAGCGCCAGGCGCGACGAGGCCGGGGCCCCATCCATGCCGACAAAGCCGACGCGTTCGCCGCCGCGCACCAGCAGAGAGGCCAGCGCCATCAGCAAAAGATCGGCGCGGGCGCGCTTGGATACCGCGCCCGACTTGAAAGCCATGTTGGCGCTGGCGTCGCGCCAGAACCACACGGTCTGGGCGGCTTCCCATTCGCGCTCGCGCACAAAGATATGCTGCGACTTGGCGGACTGCCGCCAGTCTATGGCGGCGGAGGAATCGTGGGCAGCGTAGCGGCGGAACTGCCAGAAGCTTTCGCCCATCCCGGCGCGGCGGCGGCCATGCACCCCCAGGCTGACCGAGGCGGCGAGGTGATCGGCCTCCACCATCAGCGGCGGCAGCCCGGCGGACAGGCCATCGGCTTCATGCTGAAGCGCGGAGAAATTGCTCAAAAGAGACTCGCGCAGAGCCGTTCGATCACGCCCGCGGTGGTCGCGCCTTCGGCGCGGGCGGAGAAATTCAGCGCCATGCGGTGGCGCAGCACCGGGCCGGCCAGCGCCACGACATCGTCGGTCGAGGGCGCAAGGCGGCCACCCAGCAAAGCGCGGGCGCGCACCGCAAGCATCAAGGCCTGGCTGGCGCGCGGGCCGGGCCCCCAGGCGATCATGCCCTTGATGCCATTGTCGTGTTCGCTGTCGGGACGCGCGGCCCGCACCAGCGTAAGAATGGAGTCCATCACCTGTTCGCCCACCGGAATGCGGCGCACCAATGTCTGGGCTTCCACGAGGTCGTCGGGCGTGCAGATACGCGCGGCATTTTTTTCTTCGCCGATGGTGGTGGCCAGCAGCATGCGGCGCTCGGCCTCCAGGTCGGGATAGCCGACATCGATCTGCAGCAGGAAACGGTCGAGCTGGGCTTCGGGCAGGGGGTAGGTGCCTTCCTGCTCCAGCGGATTCTGGGTCGCCAGCACATGGAACGGGTGGGGCAGATCGTGGCGGGCGCCGGCCACCGTGACATGCTTTTCCTGCATCGCCTGCAGCAGCGCCGACTGGGTGCGCGGGCTGGCGCGGTTGATTTCGTCGGCCATCAGAAGCTGGGTGAAGACGGGGCCGCGGATGAAGCGGAAAGCGCGCTCGCCGCTGACGCTTTCTTCCATCACTTCCGAACCGGTGATGTCGGCGGGCATCAGGTCGGGGGTGAACTGGACGCGGCTGGTCTCCAGCCCCATCACGATGCCCAGCGTGTCCACCAATTTGGTCTTGGCCAGGCCCGGCACGCCGATCAGCAGGCCATGGCCACCGGCCAGCAAGGTGATCAGGGTCTGCTCGATCACCTCGTCCTGGCCGAAAATCACTGCGCTCAACCCGGCGCGCACCTTGCCAAAGATTTCGGCGGCGGCGGACAGCCGCTGCGGGGCTTCGCGCTCGTCCAGAATGTCCACTTTGTTCATATGGTCCTGGCTTGCTGGGATGGGTGTTATGTTGCACCGTTGGGCCTTGGCCGTGCAACCCCGCAATACCCTCAATAACCTGCAGAAAACCGCAAATTATGGCGTCATGACGGCAGCCGATTTCACTGCGCCTCTTGCCGGCATCCCGCTGCCGCCGGTGGAACGCTGGAACCCGGCATCCTGCGGCGACAGCGACATGCGGATCGCCGCCGACGGCGTCTGGTTCCATCAGGGGGTGCGGATCGCGCGGCCCGAGCTGGTGCGCCTGTTCGCCGGCCTCTTGCGCAAGGACGAAGGCGGTTACGTGCTGGTCACGCCGGCGGAGAAGCTTTCCATTCTGGTGGAAGACGCGCCCTTTCTTGCCGTCACGTTGGACAGGTCGGGCAGTGGAGAAGACCAGGTCCTGACCTTCACCACCAATGTCGGTGACAGCGTGGTGCTGGATGCGGACCATGGGCTGCGGGTCGCGGACGGCATTCCCTATCTTCATGTCCGGCGCGGGCTGGAGGCCAAGATGGCGCGCAATGCCTGGTACCAGCTGGCCGACATCGCGGTGCCGCGCGGCGCGGCGCAGGGCGTATGGAGCGCGGGCCAATTCTTTGAACTCGGCGCGGCGTGATGCTGGAACGCTTGCGCGCCTCCTTGCTGCAGCAGCCGCCCGACGTTACGGGGCATGACGATTACGGCTTCGATCCGGCGCAGCGCCCCGAAGGCTTTGGCGCGGTGAAGGCCTCGGTGCTGCTGCCCATCCTGCTGCGCGAAGAGCCCATGCTGCTCTTCACCCGCCGCACCGAAAACCTGGCGCAGCATAGCGGGCAGGTCAGCTTTCCGGGCGGGCGCCACGAAGCCCATGATCTTTCGCCGGTCGAAACGGCGCTGCGCGAGACCTTCGAGGAAACCGGCATTGCACCCGGCTTTGTCACGGTGGCCGGCTATCTCGACCGCTATCTCACCGGCACCGGCTTCGATATCCAGCCGGTGGTGGGGCATCTGGCCGAGGGCTTCGCGCTGGCGCCCGATCCGCACGAGGTGGCGGAAATCTTCGAGGTGCCGCTGGCCTTCCTGCTCGAACCCGCCAACCGGCGCCGGGAAAGCCGCGAGATTGCGGGGCGGCAACGAAGCTTTTACGCCTTCACTTATAAGGAGCATGAGATCTGGGGCGCGACGGCGGCCATCATCGTCAATCTGGCCCAGCGGTTAAATGCTATAAGTGAATCATGAGAATTGACCCGTCACAGCATGGCTGGATGACCGCGCCGGAAACCGTTCAGGTCATGGCCGCCCCCGTCACGCGGAACGGCCAAGGCTGGTCGGTGCAATCGGATGTCGGTGGGTGTGGCCGTTGGCGCGTGACAATCATAAAAGACCGCGGCCATGAGAATTGATCCCACCCAGCACAGTTGGATGACCGCGCCGGAAACCGTTCAGGTCATGGCCGCGCTGGGCGAAGCGCGCTTCGTCGGTGGCGCGGTGCGCAATGCGCTGCTGGGGGCGGCGGTTGCGGACATCGACATTGCCGTGCCCATGCCGCCCAGCGAGGTGTTGGCCCGGCTGGTTGCCAAGAACATCAAGGTGATCGAGACCGGCATGGATCACGGCACCGTCACCGCCATTGCCGGCACCCATGCCTTCGAGATCACCTCGCTGCGCCGGGATGTCGAGACCGATGGCCGCCATGCCCGCGTGGTGTTCACCGACGACTGGGCCGAGGATGCGGCGCGGCGCGACTTCACCATCAATGCGCTTTATGCCTCGGCCAGCGGCGAGATTTTCGATTACGCCACCGGGGTGGAAGACCTTATCGCGGGCAAGGTGCGGTTCGTGGGCGATGCGAGGGCGCGCATCGCGGAAGATTATCTGCGCGTGCTGCGGCTGTTCCGCTTTCATGCCTGGTACGGCAAGGGGGAGGTCGATGCCGAAGGGCTGCGCGCTGCCGCGCAAGCGAAAGACAAGCTCAAAAGCCTGTCGGCGGAACGGGTGGCCAAGGAAATGCTGCGCCTGCTGGAAGCGGGCAATCCCACGCCGGTCCTGCGGGTGATGGCGGCGACCGGCATCCTGTCGGAACTGTTGCCCGGCGCGTTGCAATTGCCGCGGCTGGAACGGCTGGTGGAAATCGACGCCGACAATTTCTCGCCCCGCGACGGGGTGCTGCGCCTGGCGGCGCTGTTGCCCGAAGATGGCGAGGCGGCCCATGCCGCCGCCGACGCGCTCAAATTGTCCAATGCCGACCGCACCCGCCTGGAACAAGCGCTCAGCGGCGAGCGCATCGCGGCCCATCTGTCGGCAAAGGATGCGCGGCGGCTGCTTTACCGCATCGGGGTGGCGCGGTTCCGGGACAAGGTGTGGCTGGCCTGGGCCAATGCCCCCAAGGCGGCGAGCGCGATCCAGTGGCGCATGCTGCTGACCATGGCCGACAATTGGCACCGGCCGCGCTTTGCGCTGACCGGCCTGGATGTGATGCAGGCCGGCGTGCCGGAGGGGCCGGAGGTCGGCCGCATCCTGGCCAAGATCGAAGACTGGTGGGTGGGCGGCGATTTCGCCGCCGATGAAGGTGCTTTGCGCGACCGGCTGAGGGGCGCGATTGATGGCGTTTGAACTGCTGGAGTCGCTGTCGCTGCCCGGCGATCCCGCCAAGGCCAATGAGGACTCATTCGGTCATGACGCGGGCGCGGCGGTGGTGCTGGACGGCGCCACGCCGCTGGGCGAGCGGCTGATGCCGGGTCCCAGCGATGCCGCCTGGATCGCCCAGTTCGGGGCGCGGCGGCTGCTGGCGCATCTGCGTGACGGCGATGGCGCGCGCAAGGCGCTGCGCGGGGCGCTGGCCGACACTCAGAAAAGCTTTGAGGCGCTGCGGCGGATGCCGCCGGAGGAAATCTGGCAGACGCCGTGCGCCAGCATGATGCTGGCGGTGGAGAGTGACGAAGGCGCCGAATTCTTATGGTATGGCGATTGCGCCGCCCTGGTGCAGCAGGGCGACGGCGCGGTGATCGTGGTGGGCGAGAATTTCGACAAGCGCGCCGCCGAAGCGCAGCGGGCGCAGAAAATCGCGCGGGAGAAAAAGCTCTCGCCGGCCGCCGATCTCAGCCGCCCGGAATTCCTGGAGGTGCTGCGCGCCGCGCGTAACCGGATCAACAGCGGCAACAGCTGGCTTTTCAGTCCCGAGGTCAAGGCAGCGGCGCATGCCTCGCGCCGGGTGATCCGGCTGGCGCCGGGCGCGATGCTGCTGCTGATGTCGGACGGGCTGCTGGCGCTGGCCAGCGATTATGGCGCCTACAGCGCCGATTCCCTGATGGCGGCGGCGCAGGGCAAAGGCCTGGCGGCGCTGGGCGCGGAATTGCGCGCCATCGAAGCGGGCGATCCCGGCGGCGACAAATTTCCGCGCTTCAAGAAGTCGGACGATGCGACGGCGCTTTTATTGAAGGTGACTTAGAGGACCGCCTTCGCGACCTCTTCATAGCCGTGCCAGATCATCGACAGCGCGACATAGACCACGATCGCCAGGCCGACATAGGCGATCCAGCGATAGCGTTCGAGCAGCTTGGCGATGTAACCCGCCGCAGCACCCATGAGCGCCACCGACATCAGCAGGCCGATGATCAGGACGTCGAGATGCTCGCGGGCCGCGCCGGCCACCGCCAGCACATTGTCCAGCGACATGGACACGTCGGCGATCAGGATCTGCACAATGGCCTTTTTGGCCGAGGCGCCGGTTTCGATCTCGGGCGCAATGTGAGTCTTGTCGCCGGAAATGTCGCGCCACATCCGCCAGCACACCCACAGGAGCAGGATGCCGCCAGCCAGCATCAACCCGATGATGGCCAGCAGCTGCACCGCGACGGCGGCCATGCCGATTCGCAGGACCACGGCGGCGATCAGGCCCCAGAGGATGACCTTCTTGCGCATCGCGACGGGGACGCGGGCGGCGGCCAGGCCGATCACCACGGCATTGTCGCCCGCCAGCACGATGTCGATCATCAGCACCTGGCCGAGCGCCCAGAGACCGCCTTCGTGAAAAAGAGTCAGTTCCACTTATTGCTCCTTTTTGGGGAAGAGGCCGGTCTGGCGCAGCGCTTCCCCCAGTACCATCGCGGCAGCCTGTGCCACATTCAAGGACCTGAGGCCGGGAAGCAGCGGAATTGTAAGCCTGGCGTCGGCCACGGCATGGACGGTATCGGGCGCGCCGGAGCTTTCCCGGCCCACCAGCAAGGTGTCGCCGGCCGCAAAGGCAAAATCGGTATAGGCCATGGTTCCCCGCGTGGTCAGGAGCAGCAGTCGCTGGCCCGGCGCCAGTCCCCCATGGAACCGCGCCCAGGACTCATGCCTGCGAATATCGGCGCTTTTGAGATAGTCCATGCCGGCCCGTTTCAGGCCCCGGTCGGACAAAAGAAATCCACAGGGCTCGATCAGATCGATCCCCACCCCCAGGCAGGCCCCCAGCCGCATCAGGCTGCCGGCATTCTGGGGGATATCGGGCTCATACAGCGCCAGGCGCACCGCAAACCTCCGTTTTTGGGCCTATTGGGATGTAAGTGGCGGCAGGACAAGGCATTTTCTGCGTCATCGTGCCGCAAGACCCTCGAAAATCGACTCTCTATTTTACGGCCCAACGAACAAGCAACCGGGGGGAAGTTTGGGGCTCAGGCCGCGTCACCCCGTCAGTACCGTATCCCTGCTTGTTTGTGGCAAGAGTTCGGCGTTTTCTTCCGCCAAAGTTTTTCAAGGGTGAAGCCAGTGGCAGCTACGACGAGTGACGCGGGCACGCGACGCGATTTCCTTTATGTGGCGTCGGGCGCCATGGGCGCCGTTGGCGTCGCGGCGGTGGCATGGCCGCTGATCGACCAGATGAACCCGTCGGCCGCCGCGCTGGCGCTGGGCACGTCCGAGATCGACATAGCCTCGATCCAGCCCGGTCAGCAGATCGTGTTCAAGCATCGCGGCCTGCCGCTGTTTGTGCGCCGCCGCACCCCGGCCGAGATTGCCAGCGCCAAGGCGGTGGACGTGAACTCGCTTCCCGATCCTCTGGCGCGCAACGCCAACCTGCCGGAGAACGCGCCGGCCACCGACGCCAGCCGCGTCGTCAAGCCGGAATGGCTGGTGCTGATCGGCGTCTGCACCCATCTGGGCTGCACCCCCACCGTTTCCACGCCGCAGCAGCCGGAAGGCGAGTATGGCGGCTGGCTCTGCCACTGCCATGGTTCGGCCTATGATACCGCGGGCCGCATCCGCAAAGGTCCGGCGCCCCGCAATCTGGACGTTCCGACCTATTCGTTCATGTCTGACACCCGTATCAAGGTCGGTTGAGGAGAATAAAAATGTCTGGCCCTTCGACCTACGATCCAAAATCCGGTCTCGAAAAGTGGATCGATTCGCGCCTGCCGCTGCCGCGGCTGATGCACGACACCATGAGCACCTTCCCGACGCCGCGTAACCTGAACTTCTGGTACACGTTCGGCGGCATCCTCACCTTCTGCCTGGGCGTTCAGATCGTCACCGGCATCGTGCTGGCGATGCATTATGTCTCGACCTCGGCGCTGGCCTTCAACTCGGTTGAAGCCATCATGCGCGACGTCAATTACGGCTGGCTGATCCGCTATGTGCACGCCAATGGCGCGTCCATGTTCTTCCTGGCCGTCTACATCCACATGTTCCGCGGTCTCTATTACGGTTCCTACAAGGCGCCGCGCGAGCTGATCTGGATCATCGGCGTGCTGATCTATCTGCTGATGATGGCCACGGCCTTCTTCGGTTACGTGCTGCCCTGGGGCCAGATGTCCTTCTGGGGCGCCACCGTCATCACCAACATGTTCAGCGCCATTCCGGTGGTCGGTTCGGCCATCGCCACCTGGCTGTGGGGCGACTTCGCGGTGGGTGATGCCACCCTGAACCGCTTCTTCTCGCTGCACTATCTGCTGCCCTTCATCATCGCCGGCGTTGTCGGCCTGCATGTCTGGGCGCTGCATGTGCCGGGCAACAACAACCCGCTGGGCATCGACGTGAAGACCCCGCAGGACACGGTGCCCTTCCATCCCTATTACACGGTGAAGGACGCCTTCTATCTGGTCCTGTTCGTGATCCTGTTCGCGAGCTTCGTGTTCTTCGAGCCGGACTTCTTCGGCAATCCGGACAATTACCAGCCGGCCAATCCGCTGGTGACGCCGCCGGAGATCGTGCCGGAATGGTACCTGCTGCCCTTCTACGCCATGCTGCGCTCTATCCCGGACAAGCTGCTGGGCGTGATCGTGATGGCCGGCGCCATCGTCACCCTGGTGTTCATCCCCTGGCTGGACACCAGCCGGGTGCGCTCCTGCCGCTTCCGCCCGCTGATGAAGCAGTTCTTCTGGGCCTTCGCGGTGGTCTGCGTGATCCTGGGCTATTGCGGCGCGCAGAGCGTGGAAGCCACGGCCTTCGGCGTCCCGTTGGTGTGGGTGGCCCGTATCGCCACGCTGTACTATTTCGCCTTCTTCTGGCTGATCATGCCGATCGTCGGCCTGATCGAGACGCCCAAGAAGCTTCCCGCATCGATCGCACAATCCGTGCTCGGCGATTCCGCCGCCACGCCCGCCGAGTGAGAAACACCATGCGTTTGACCAAACTCACACGTAATCTGGCGCTCGGTCTGGGTCTCGGCCTGCTGGCATCGCCCGCCGCTTTCGCGGCGGAAAGCGCCACCGCGCGTCATCATCCCAAGCATGTGGAGTTCGAGTTCGAGGGGCCGTTCGGCACCTATGACCGCGGCGCCCTGCAGCGCGGTTTCCAAGTCTACAAGGAAGTCTGCGCGTCCTGCCACGGCCTGCAGCACATCGCCTTCCGCAATCTGGCGGACAAGGGCGGCCCGGAATTCAGCGAAGCCCAGGCCCGTGCGCTGGCGGCGGCGGTGAAGGTGCCGGCCGAACCCAATGACAAGGGCGAAACCACCGACGAAAGCGGCGCGCCGCTGACCCGTCCGGGCCTGCTGGCGGACCGGTATCCCTCGCCCTTCCCGAACGAGAATGCCGCCCGCGCCAACAATGCCGGTTCCCTGCCGCCCGACCTGTCGCTGATCGTGAAGGCGCGCATGGGCGGTCCGCAGTACATCTATTCGATCCTCACCGGCTTCCACGAAAAGGCGCCGGCGGGCTTCAAGGTGCCGGATAACAAGCATTTCAACCCCTATTTCGAAGGCTGGACCATCGGCATGCCGCCGCCTTTGAGCAACAATGGCGTCACCTATTCCGACGGCACCAAGGCCACCATCGACCAGCAGGCCCATGACGTGGTGACCTTCCTGGCCTGGGCCGCCGAGCCCAAGATGGAAGACCGCAAGCGGATGGGTTTTGCCGTGCTGATCTTCCTGATCACCCTGGCGGGCCTGTTGTTCGCCGCCTATCGCCGGGTCTGGAAAGACGCGCATTAGGTGTCACGAACCCGAGGCATTGCCCCCGGGACCTGAAATGCTAAAAGGGCGCCGTCTTCACAGATGGCGCCCTTTTTCATGGCAAAAACGGTTCTTGGAATCATTGGCGGCAGGAGCGTAGGCGTGAGCCGGAGCGACCAAAATAATTGCGGAGCCAAACTGTGACCAAAACGGTTCTGGGTATTATCGGCGGTTCCGGGGTTTATGAAATCCCTGGCCTGGAAAACGCCAGATGGCAGACGGTCAAGGGCCCCTGGGGCGAGCCGTCGGACCAGCTTCTGACCGGCACCTTTCACGGCGTGGACCTGGTATTCCTGCCGCGCCACGGCCGTGGCCATATCCAGACCCCCAGTTCGATCAACTACCGCGCCAATATCGACGCCCTCAAGCGCATCGGCGTCACCGACGTGATTTCGGTCTCGGCCTGCGGTTCGCTGAAAGAGGAACTGCCGCCCGGCACCTTCGTGATGGCGGACCAGTTCATCGACCGCACCTTCGCCCGCGAGAAGAGCTTCTTCGGTCCCGGCTTTGTCGCCCATGTCCCCATGGCCCATCCGGTCTGTCCGCGCCTGGCGGGCGCGCTGGTGGAAGGCGCGCGCGAAGAGAAGATCGCCCATAGCGAGGGCGGCACCTATATCTGCATGGAAGGCCCGCAATTCTCCACCCGCGCCGAAAGCTTCCTTTATCGCAGCTGGGGCTGCAGCGTGATCGGCATGACCGCGATGCCCGAAGCCAAGCTGGCGCGCGAGGCCGAGCTTCCCTATGCCATCGTCTCCATGGTGACCGATTACGACTGCTGGCATGACGATCACGAACATGTGACGGTGGAGGCGGTGATCAAGGTGATGCACCAGAATGCCGCCAATGCCAGGAAGCTGATCATGGCGGTGGCGCCCAAGCTGGGGCCGCAGCGTTCCCCTTCGACCTGTCCGGACCGCCCCGAGACGGTGCTGGATTTCGCGCTGATCACCGCGCCCGACAAACGCGATCCCGCAATGGCGGCAAAACTCGATGCGGTGGCCGGCCGCGTACTCAAAAAGGCT
This sequence comes from Alphaproteobacteria bacterium, assembly GCA_947482125.1. Taxonomy (GTDB): domain Bacteria; phylum Pseudomonadota; class Alphaproteobacteria; order Micropepsales; family Micropepsaceae; genus Rhizomicrobium. The sequence continues at coordinate 1,221 of CANKIV010000016.1, read as the reverse complement.
TAAGACACATGGATTTCAAGACCGCCATCCGCACCATTCCCGATTATCCCAAGCCCGGGATCATGTTCCGCGACATCACGACCCTTCTCGGCAATCCGCGCGCCTTCCGCGCCGCGGTGGACCAGATGGTGCAGCCCTATGCCGGGCTCAAGATCGACAAGGTGGCGGGGATGGAAGCGCGCGGCTTTATCTTGGGCGGCGCGGTGGCGCATCAGCTTTCGGTCGGCTTCATCCCGGTGCGCAAGAAGGGCAAGCTGCCCCACGCCACCATCGGTGAAGATTATGACCTGGAATATGGCAAGGACCGGATGGAAATTCACATCGACGCCGTGGAAAAGGGCGAGCGCATCCTCTTGGTGGACGACCTGATCGCCACCGGCGGCACCGCCTTTGCCGGCATCAAGCTGCTGGAGCGGGCGGGCGCCAACATCGTCGGCTGTTCCTTTGTCATCGACCTGCCGGAACTGGGCGGCGCCGACAAGCTGCGCGCCATCGGCAAGCCGGTGACCGCGCTGGTCGCCTTTGACGGTCACTAAGCGATGCGCCCGCATCGCGCTGGAGAAAAGCCGTGAAGCTCTACACCAACGCGGCGTCGCCCTTTGCCCGCAAATGCCGGGTGATCGCGCATGCGTTGTCGTTGAAACTGGAGGAAATCCGCACCCTGCCGATGCAGGAGCCGGAATTCCGCCGCATCAATCCCCTGGGGAAGATTCCGGCGCTGGTGCTGGATGACGGTTCGGTGCTGATCGACAGCCCCGTGATCTGCGAATATCTCAACCATGCCGGCGGCGGGAAATTCTTTCCCAACAACAGCATCTGGAAAGAGGATGCGCGGCGCTGGAAGACGCTGGGCTTGCAGGCGCTGGGCGACGGGCTGGCGGACGCGGCGGTGGCCTGGATGATCGAGGGCCGCCAGCAGCCGGTGAACGAGGCCATGCGCACCCGCCACATGGCGGCGGTGACGGCGAGCCTGGATGTGCTGGCGCGCGCCAGCTTCGCCGCCGAGCCCACCATCGGGGAAATCTCGGTGGCTTGCGCGCTCGGCTACCTCGATTTCCGCATGCCGGACCTTGATTGGAAAAGTTCCCGCCCCACATTGGCTGCCTGGTACGCGAAATTCTGCGAGTACCCTTCGATGACGGCGACGGCTCCCTCCGCACCATGAAGATTCAAGGCAAACATTACCGTTCGGTCTGGCCTGTCGGCGAGGATGCCTTCGGC
>CANKIV010000015.1 GCA_947482125.1 Alphaproteobacteria bacterium | reverse complement strand
CGCCTTGTGGCCGCGGCGTCCCGACAGGAACAGATAGGCGGCGATCGCGAGGCTGCCGATGACGATGGCGACATCGGTCAGAAACGTGGCCGCCGGCACTCCGACATAGGCCAGCGCGCCCATGGCGATCAGCCCATACACCGTGCGGTGGAAATGCTTGTCGTATTTGGGGAAGATGTCGCGAATGGGAATGATGGCATTGGCCAGCCGCGCCCCCGCTGCGAGCGCCAGCACCGTCAGGAAAGCCGACAGGCCATAAGGTCCGCCCCGGCCGGTGGAGAGACTGGCATCGAACATGCCGGTGCCCGACAGCCAGGCCAGCAGCAGCAAAAGCAAAGTGACGGAAACCCAGCGCGGCGCGGCATGGCCGATCAGCACCGCCAACCCACCGGTGATCAGGGCCGCGGCGGCGATCAGCGCGCCCACCGCGGTGATGAAAATCGCCAGCTGGCGGTTGTGGGACGACAATGCCGGTTCAGTCCAGGCAGAAAGCGCGGGCGGCGTCGCCGCGGCCCCGACCCGGATCGCCAGCCGGACCGTCGAGACCGGCGGCACGATCACCCGCCAGGCGCGGCGGCCATAGGCCGATGCGGTTTCCACCACCGTGCCGGAATCCGAACCCGCCAGCGCCAGGATGGACGGCCGCATGGGCTTGGGCAGCAGCGACAGGGCGCTGCGCGGCGGCTGGCCCGCCAGCAATACGCGGGTGGCGGGACGCACCGAGTCGTTGGTGACCTGGACGAAATACCAGCTGGACCCATCCGCTTCGGCGCTGCCTGGCGCGTGATCGGGCACCAGCGCCGGCTTGAGGTCCAGCACGTTCTGGTTGCTGCCGAAATTGATGGTGACGGGGGGGGGCGGCTGGGGCTTGCCCGCCGGCTGCGCAAACCCGGATGCGGCAAGACCGCCCGCCGCCATCATGAGCGCGGCACAGAACACAGCGATGCGGCGAAGTTTCGTCATGCGTCTCTTATGGCGATTGTGTGCGCTGGCAGCGCGCTAACCTAGCTGCGCTTCTTCTTTCAACAAAGCAAATAGCAGGTGATCGGCCCACGCCCCGTTTATCAGCAGATAACGGCGCGCCAGCCCTTCCTGGCGGAAGCCGACACGCGCAAGCAGTTTTCGGGATGCGTCATTCTCGGTCAGGCAGGCGGCTTCGATTCGGTGCAGGCCCAGGGTGCGGAAGACAAAGGGCAACAGCGCCCTGAGCGCATTGGTCATGTAGCCCTGGCGGGCGAACTTGGCACCGATCCAGTAACCCAGGGTGCAGCACTGGGTGACACCGCGCCGGACATTGGAAATGGTGCAGCCGCCCACCAGCGCATTGTCGCTTTCGCGCAGCACAAAGAAGACATAGGCGGTGTCCTGCCGTGTTTCCTTCTGGTAGCGCTTGATGCGGCGGCGGAAGGCGCCGCGGGTCAGCTCGTCATCGGCCCAGACCGGCTCCCAGGGGGTGAGGAACTCGCGACTCTCGGCGCGCAGCTTGGCCCAGATGGGGAAATCGGCGATTCGGGGATAACGCAGGTAAAGCCCTTCCCCGCGAATGACCGGTTGCTGGCCGCCGGGAAAGGTCAGGCCGCGCATGAAAGCCATAGGGCTGGTTTTTGCGAAGGCGGCTTTGACCATTATTCCGCCGCATCCGCCAAGATGCCGCCGAAGCGGCGCGCGAAGGTGGAATGGGTTTCCAGTTTCCTCACCGGCCCCAGCGCGGCGACAGTGGGCGCCGCGCCCTGCATCACCCTGGCAGCAAAGCGCTTGACGGTGGCGGCGTCTATCGCATCCAGCTGGGCGACGATTTCCGCCGCCGACTGGACCCGGCCCAGCGCGAACAACTGCCCGGCAATCTGTTCAGCGCGGGTACCCGGACGCTCCATGCCCATCAGCAAGGAGACTTTCAGCTGCGCCCGGGCGCGGCTGACCTCGGCCTCGGTGAGATTGCCCGCAATCGCTTCCATCTCGCCGGCAATGACGGCGGAGATTTCACCGGCTTCCTTCTCGCCGGTGCCGGCATAGACGCCCAGGAATCCGGAATCCTGAAAGCCGTTGGAGAAGGCGTAGATGGAATAGCAAAGGCCACGCTTCTCACGTGCCTCCTGGAACAGGCGCGAAGAGGTGCCGCCGCCCAGCGCGGTGGCATAGATCTGGGCGATGAAATAATCCGGATCGGAATTGGAGACGCCGGCAAAGGCATAGGCGACATGGGCCTGCTCCAGGTCCTGGACCTCGCGATAGTCGCCCCCGGCATATCGGGACGGGGCGCAGGCCGAAACACTGCCTCGGTTCAGGCCGGCGCATTTTTCTTCCGCCAGCTTGACGATCTCGTCATGGCTGACTGCGCCCGAGGCGATCAGGGTCATGCTGCCGGTGCGGTACTGGGACGCCATATAGTCCCGGAGCATGGGGCGGTCGAAAGCGGTGACGGTTTTTTCCTCGCCCAGGATGGACCAGCCCAACGGCTGGCCCGGAAAGATCGCCGCCTGCAGATGGTCGAACACGATATCGTCGGGCGTGTCGCGCACTTGCCCCAGTTCCTGCAGCACCACCTGGCGCTCGCGCTCCAGTTCGGACTGTTCGAAGGTCGGGTTGGTGAGAATGTCGCCGATCATGTCCAGCGCCAGCGGCACGTCTTCCTTCAGAACGCGGGCATGGAAAGCAGTCTGCTCGCGGCTGGTATAGGCGTTGAGCACGCCGCCGACCGCTTCGATTTCCTCGGCGATGGCGCGGGCCGAGCGCGTGGTGGTGCCCTTGAACGCCATATGTTCAAGCATGTGGGAGACGCCCATTTGCGCGGGCGCCTCGTTGCGGCTGCCCGTGTCCACCCAGATGCCCAAGGCGGCGCTTTCGATCCCCGGCATGGGATCGCTGACAACTGTCAAGCCATTGGAAAGTTTGGATATTTCCAGGGTCATGACCCCAGTCTAGAAGAGATGAATTGCTTTATCAAAGCGGGGTCATTGGCCAGGACCTCCAGCTTTTCCGGCAGGTCTTTCATGCCTGCCAGCCGCTTGGGCTCGGGCGGCGCCGAACCGATGGCCTGGGTGACGGCATCGGGGAATTTGGCGGGATGGGCGGTGGACAGCACCACCACCGGGGACGGCGCCTTACCCATCTTGCGCATGGCGGCGACGCCCACGGCGGTGTGCGGATCGATGATGCGGCCGGTCTGCTTGTGCACGGCGGCAATGGCGGCGCGGGTCTCAAGGTCGTCGCTGGCGAAGGCGCTGTAGCGGGCGCGCAAATTCTCCAGCACGGCGGGCGGCAGGGCCAGCTTGCGGCTGCGGGAAAAATCGCTCATGGCGGCGGCGGTCCAGTCGGCATCCCGGCCGGCGGCTTCGAACAAGGCGCGCTCGAAGTTCGACGCCACCTGGATGTCCATGGACGGGCTGAGGGTGGCATGCGACGCGCCCGACTCATACACGCCGTCATTCAGGGTGCGGGCGAGGATGTCGTTGGCATTGGTGGCGATCACCAGCCGGCCAACATCCAGCCCCATGCGGCTGGCGGCTTCGCCGGCGAAAATGTCACCGAAATTTCCGGTGGGCACCACAAAGGTGACGGGTTTTCCCAAGGCCGCTGTAGCGGTGAAGTAATAGACGCATTGCGCGGCGATGCGGGCGAAGTTGATGGAATTGACCGCCGTCAGGCTTATCGCGTCGGCAAAGGCGGTATCCGCGAACAGGGTCTTCACGATGCCTTGCGCATCGTCGAAGCTGCCTTCCAGTGCAATGTTGTGCACATTGGCGTGGGCGCTGGTCGTCATCTGCAACCGTTGCACATCGCTGACGCGTCCGCGTGGATGCATCACAAAGACATCGATGTTGGCCAGCCCGCCCAGGGCGGCAATCGCCGCCGATCCGGTATCGCCGGAGGTGGCGGCGACGATGGTGGCGCGGCCGCCGCGCTTGGCCAGGGCGCGGCTGAACAGCTGCCCCAGCACCTGCAGGGCGATGTCCTTGAAGGCCAGGGTCGGGCCATGGAACAGCTCGAGCAGATATTGGCCATCGCCGATCTCGACCAGCGGCGCGATGTCGGGCGCATCGAAATCGGCATAGGCGGCGGTGACGGCATCGCGCAGTTCGGCGTCGCTGAACGAGCCGGCGGTAAAGCGCGACAGGATCGCGAAGGCGACGTCCTGGTAGCGCTGGCCCTTGAAGGCGGCGATTTCGGACGGTGAGAATTGCGGCCAGCTCTGCGGCAGATAGAGGCCGCCGTCAGGCGCAAGGCCCGCCAGCAGGACGTCGGAGAAGGAGGTCTGGGGCGCCTGCCCACGGGTGGAAATAAACTGCATGGCAGCGGCGGTTATAGGGCGGGAATCCGCCTCAAACCACCTATTTGAGAGCGACCCGGCCCCTCGAAATATGGAAGGCCAGCCAGATGCATAGCAGGGCCAAGGCCAGCCCGAACCAGGTGATGGCATAGCCCAGATGCTGGTTGCGGAAGCTTACCACCGTCTGCCCGCCCCGGGGCCAGCCGCCGGGATTCGGTGTGGCATCGGCCTCGATCACCACCGGCGCGGCAAGGGGCAGTTTGTCTGCGGCGGCGATGCCGGCCAGGTCGCGGGCATACCAGATGCGACTGTGAAGATCGGGCGGCGGGGTGAAGCTGCCGGGCGGATCCGGATGGCGCCACACGCCCGTCACCTGCGTCAGGCCCTTGATGTTCCCCGCCGCACGGCTGGCGGGGGCCAGCTTTTCTTTCGGCACTGCGCCACGGTCCACCATCAGCACCCTGCCGTCCTCGGTGCGAAACGGCGTCAGCACATGATAGACGGCGGCGCTGCCGGCGGTGGCGAAGGCATAGGCTTCCTTCGCGTGATCGAAGGCCCCTTGCAGGGTCACGCGATGATACTGGGCCTGATCCTGCCGCATCGCCAGCAGCGTATCCAGCGTCAAGGGCGGCGCGGCCATGTTGGCTTCGACCTGCGCGATCAGCGCCAGCTTCCATGAGAGCCGCTCCAGCTGCCAGAAACCCAGCCCGCACAGAATGGCGAACAAGATCACCGTGGCGATAGTGAAGCCAGGATAAGGCCGAAACCTCATTCGGCCCGCCCCTCGCCTGCCCGATGCTTGTACTGCAGCACCAACAGCGCCGATTTGGACAGGCGCAGGAAGATTGCTGTCAGAAGACAGATCAAGGGAATCCACAGCACGGCATGGACCCATAGGGGCGGCAGGAAGGTGAATTCGACATACAGCGCCAGCCCGCAGACAATGGCGCCGACAATCAAAATGCCGAACACCGCCGGGCCGTCGCCGGCATCGAACATGGCGTAATCCAGCGCGCAGGCGGGGCACTGTTTCTTCAGCGCGATATAGCCGTCAAACAACGGCCCCTGCCCGCAACGCGGACAGAGGCCGAGCAAAATTGCCTTTGCGGTATTGAGCGGGGTCAGTGCGTAACCGGGCCCGCACCCCAGACATAGATGCAGGCAAACAGGAACAGCCACACCACGTCCACGAAATGCCAGTACCAGGCCGCCGCTTCGAAGCCGAAATGACGGGTCGGGGTGAACTGGCCCGCCATGGCGCGGAACAGGCAGATGATCAGGAAGATGGTGCCGACAATGACGTGGAAACCGTGAAAGCCGGTGGCCATGAAGAAGGTCGAGCCATAGATGGCGGCCATGTTGCCCGCGCCGCTGGTCAGCGCCATGTGGCTGGCCTCGGTGAAGGGCTGCAGCGCCAGGCCGCCATTGAAGCCGAAGGTGAAGGGCGCATGCATATATTCATAGGCCTGCACGGCGGTGAAGCAGAGGCCCAGGACCACGGTCAGCAGCAGGCCCTGCACCGCGCCCTTCTTGTCGCCGGTCTGGATGGCATGGTGCGCCCAAGTCACGGTGGTTCCCGAAGTCAGCAGCAGCAGAGTGTTGAGCAGCGGCAGATGCCACGGGTCGAGTGTGACTATGCCCGCGGGCGGCCAGGTCAGGACGGACACGTCGGCATGGAAGATCGCGGCATTGAAATAGGCCCAGAACCAGGCGACGAAGAACATCACTTCCGAGGCGATGAACAGCAGCATGCCGTAGCGCAGATGCAGCTTCACAACCGGAGTGTGATTGCCCAGCACCACGGATTCCTTGATCACGTCGCGCCACCAGCCGGCCATGGTGTAGAGCACGATGGCCAGGCCGACGAAGAATATCCACGGCGTGCCGTTCACCGGCAGGCCCCAGAAGCCGGTGTAATCCTTGTGCATCCAGAAGACGGCGCCCACCATCATGACAAAGGCCCCGATCGAACCGACCACGGGCCAGGGGCTGGGATCGACCAGATGATAGTCGTGCTTCACATCGCTGCTCATGATCAAAGCCCCTTTATTGGCCGGAATGCTCGTGCCACTGCACGATAGACATCAGAAAAAACAACACGGCTACCGCAGCCAGCATCAGCGCCAGGGCGATATTGCGTTTGCGGCGTTCCTTGGCCCATCGCCCTTCGTCCTTCATAGCGCCAAGGCCGGAAGCCCGATCAGCTTCTCGGCGATCAGCGTGGCGAACAGGGCGGTCAGATACAGCAGCGAGACGCCGAACAGACGATGGGCGGCAGGCTCCTTGGTTTCATCCGTTTCGCGGTAAACCGCGACGGCTTCCCACAGGAACCACAGTCCGATGCCGGCGGAAGCGGCCAGATACAGCACCCCGCCAAAGCCCAGAGCGGCCGGAGCCACGCCCAGCGGCACCAGCACCAGCGTGTAGAGCAGTATCTGCAAACGGGTATGCGGCTTGCCCTTCACCACCGGCAGCATCGGCACGCCGGCGCGGGCATAATCCTGAGACCGCCACAGCGACAGCGCCCAGAAATGCGGCGGCGTCCACATGAAGATGATCGCCACCAGCACCAACGGCGCGACGCTCAGGTCACCGGTCACCGCGGCCCAGCCGATCGCGGGCGGCAGCGCGCCGGACAAGCCGCCGATCACGATGTTCTGCGGCGTGCGGCGCTTGAGCCAGAGCGTATAGACCACAACATAGAAAAAGACGGTGAAGGCCAGGAGCCCGGCCGCCATGAAGTTGACGAACAGCCCCATGGTGGCGACCGCACCGATGGACAGCGCCCAGCCAAAGGCCAGCGCATCTTCCCGCGCCACATGCCCCATGGGAATGGGACGCCCGGCGGTGCGGGTCATCAAGCCGTCGATATCGCTGTCATAGGCCATGTTGAGGCAACCGCTCGCTCCCGCCGCCACCGCGATGCAGAGCAAGGCGGTGAAGGCGGTGAGCGGATGCAGATGCCCCGGCGCGGCCACGATGCCGGCCAGCCCCGTGAACACCACCAGCGACATCACGCGCGGCTTCAGCAGCGCGAGAAAATCGCCGACGGTCGTGACACGGGGATAGGTCAGCGAAAGCGACATTACTTGATCCGCGGCAGCTCGTTGAACTGGTGGAAGGGCGGCGGCGATGGCAGGGTCCATTCCAGCGTGGTGGCGCCCACGCCCCAGGGATTGTCGCCCGCCTTGCGCTTCTTCATGAAGGCTTCCGCGCACATGATCAGGAAGACGATCACGCCGAAGCCGGCAATGAAGGCGCCGATCGAGGCGACGTAGTTCCAGCCGGCAAAGGCATCCGGATAGTCAACATAGCGGCGCGGCATGCCCTGCAATCCCAGGAAGTGCATCGGGAAGAAGGCCAGGTTGACGCCGACGAAGGTGATCCAGAAGTGCAGCTTGCCCAGGAACTCGCTGTACATGTAGCCGGTGAATTTCGGGAACCAGAAATAGAAGCCCGAGAAGATGGCGAACACCGCGCCCAGGCTCAGCACGTAATGGAAGTGGGCCACCACGTAATAGGTGTCCTGCAGCACGACGTCGACGCCGGCATTGGCCAGCACCACGCCGGTGACGCCGCCGACGGTGAACAGGAAGACGAAGCCGATCGCCCACAGCATCGGGGTTTTGAACTCGATCGAACCGCCCCACATGGTCGCGATCCAGCTGAACACCTTGATGCCGGTAGGCACCGCGATGACCATGGTCGCGAACACGAAATAGGCCTTGGTGTCGACGGAGAGGCCCACCGTGTACATGTGGTGCGCCCAGACCAGGAAGCCGATGAAGCCGATCGCCACCATCGCATAGGCCATGCCGAGGTAGCCGAAGATCGGGCGCTTGGAGAAGCAGCCGATGATGTGGCTGATCATGCCGAAGCCTGGAAGGATCAGGATGTAGACTTCCGGATGCCCGAAGAACCAGAACAGATGCTGGTAGAGGATCGGATCGCCGCCGCCCGCCGGATTGAAGAAGGAGGTGTGGAAGTTGCGGTCGGTGAGCAGCATGGTGATGGCGCCCGCCAGAACCGGCAGCGACAGCAGCAGCAGGAACACGGTCACCAGGATCGACCACACGAACAGCGGCATCTTGTGCAGGGTCATGCCCGGCGCGCGCATGTTGAAGATGGTGGTGATGAAGTTGATGGCGCCCAGGATCGAGGAAGCGCCCGCGATGTGCAGCGAGAAGATCGCCAGGTCCATCGCCGGACCGGGCGAGCCATAGGTCGAAAGCGGCGCATAGACGGTCCAGCCGCCGCCCACGCCCATGCCGCCGGAATCGCCTTCCACGAACATGCTCAGCACCAGCAGCGCGAAGCTGAAGGGCAGCAGCCAGAAGGAGATGTTGTTCATGCGCGGGAAGGCCATGTCCGGCGCGCCGATCATCAGCGGCACCAGCCAGTTGCCGAAGCCGCCGATCATGGCGGGCATGATCATGAAGAACACCATGATCAGACCGTGGCCGGTGACGAACACGTTGAAGGCATGCGGCTCGTGGAAAATCTGCAGGCCGGGGAACATCAGCTCGGCGCGCATCATCATCGAGAAGAAGCCGCCGATCACGCCGGCCACCACCGCGAAGATAAGGTACATCGACCCGATGTCCTTGTGGTTGGTGGAATAGACGTAGCGGCGCCAGCCGGTGGGATGGTGGGCGTGTTCGCCGTGATGGTCGTCTTTGTGGGCGTCGAATGTGGTGGTCATGGCGTTATTTCCTATTTCGACGCGACGCGGGTGGCGTCGTTCTCAAGCGCGGCAAACTCGGCTTTGGACTTGGCCAGCCAGGCGGCATATTCGGCATCGGTCACGACATGCACCTCGATCGGCATGTAGGCGTGACGGGCGCCGCACAGTTCCGAGCACTGGCCATAGAACACGCCGGTCCTGGTGGCCTTGAACCAGGTCTTGTTCAGGCGGCCCGGCACGGCGTCCATCTTCACGCCCATTTCCGGCAGCGCGAAGGAATGGATGACGTCGGCGCCCGAGGTCTCGACCTCGATCACCTTGTTGACCGGCACATAGATGGCGTTGTCCACGGCGAACAGGCGCGGCTTGCCCTGCGCCTTGGCATCGGCATCGGAGAGACCCAGGCTGTCGAAGGTGAAGCCGGCGGCGGAACCGGGATACTCATAGGACCAGAACCACTGCTTGCCGATCGCCTTGATCTGCACGTCCGGGGTGGGACGGGTTTCCTGGAAATAGAGCAGGCGGAAGGACGGCACCGCGATGAACACCAGGATGATGACCGGGATCAGGGTCCAGGCGACTTCCAGCAAGGTGTTGTGGTGGACCTTGGACGGCACGGGGTTGGCGCCAGCGCGATACTTGATGACGATCCAGACCAGCAGGGCCAGGACGAAGATGCAGACCGCGACGATGATCCAGAGCAGGAGGGTATGGAAATCCTCGATCTGCTCCATCACCGGCGAGGCCGGGGCCTGGAAACTGGTCCCCCATTCCACGGGCAAAGCCGCGGCTGGAATTGCCGCAAAGGCCATGAGAGCAGCGACTGCCGCGCCAATGCCGGATTTCCGCAAAAACATGATGCGACCTCGCAAATGCCGGACGGTGGAATTCCCCGCCCCTTTTTCAGATTCTTGGCGGGGATTTAGAGGGGTTAAGCCCTTAAAGTCATTGCGACCTTATGGCACGCCGGGTCTGGCGGCCAAGAGGAGGCGACGCCGGGCCGCCGATGGAACCCAGCCTAGCCTTGTCCTGCGGCCCCAATCACCCGATATCTAGGGTCCAAACCGCGATTTCGCGGGTCTTTTTGCCGCGCAGCATTTCTTCGGAGACCGCCATGGCCGACCACGATCTTTTCTTCAGCCGCACCGGAATGGACCGGGGGCGGGTCCAGCAGACTGTGGATCAGGCGCTGAAGGGGTCCGACGACGGCGAATTGTACCTGGAATACAGCCAGTCCGAATCATTCGCCTTCGACGACGGCCGGCTGAAAGCCGCCACCTTCGACACCAGCCAGGGCTTCGGCCTCAGGGCGGTGGCGGGGGAAGCCACCGGCTATGCCCATGCCAGCGAAATTTCGGAGGACGCCATTGCGCGTGCCGCCGGCACGGTGCGCGCCGTCAGCCACGGCTATTCCGGGGCGGCCGCCGCCGCGCCGCCCCGCAGCAACCTCAAGCTCTATACCGACATCGATCCCCTGGAGACGGCGGGCTTTGAAAAGAAAGTGAAGCTGCTGGAAGAGATGAATGCCTATGCCCGCAGTGCGGACAGCCGGGTGCGCCAGGTTTCCGCCTCGCTGTCGGGGGAATGGCAGCGCATCGAGATCATCCGCGCCGGCGGCGAGCATTATTCCGATATCCGCCCCCTCGTCCGTCTGAACGTGTCGGTGGTGGTGGAGGAAAATGGCCGCCAGGAATCCGGCAGCTTCGGCGGCGGCGGCCGCAGCGGCTATGAGACCTATGTCGATCCGGCCTACTGGCAGGGCGCCATCGACGAAGCCCTGCGCCAGGCGCTGGTCAACCTCACCTCGCTTCCCGCTCCCGCCGGCGAGATGACGGTGGTGCTGGGACCGGGCTGGCCCGGCATCCTGCTGCACGAAGCCATCGGCCACGGCCTGGAAGGCGATTTCAATCGCAAGAAGACAAGTGCCTTTGCCGGTTTGCTGGGTGAGCGCGTCGCCGCCCCCGGCGTGACGGTGGTGGATGACGGCACCATCGACGGACGGCGCGGTTCGCTCTCCATCGACGATGAAGGCACGCCCACCAAGCGCACGGTGCTGATCGAGGACGGAATCCTGAAAGGCTATATGCAGGACCGGCAGAATGCCCGGCTGATGGGCGTAGCCGCCACCGGCAATGGCCGCCGCCAATCCTATGCCGCCCCCGTGATGCCGCGCATGACCAACACCTACATGCTGGGCGGCGACAAGGACCCGGCGGAAATCCTCTCCAGCGTGAAGAAAGGCATCTACGCCACCAATTTCGGCGGCGGCCAGGTCGACATCACCAACGGCAAGTTCGTCTTCAGCTGCACCGAGGCCTACATCATCGAGGACGGCAAGCTGGGCCACGCCATCAAGGGCGCAACCCTCATCGGCTCCGGCCCGGAGTCGCTGACCCGCGTTTCCATGATCGGCAACGACATGAAGCTGGATACCGGCGTCGGCACCTGCGGCAAGAACGGCCAGAGCGTACCGGTGGGCGTCGGCCAGCCGACCTTGCGGCTGGACGGGCTGACGGTGGGCGGCACGGCGCAAGCCGCGTAATGCTGATCTTCAAGATCGTAGAGCGCGCACAATGGGAAGCGCAAAGCGGGGATTATCACGGCTCGGCGCATGACCGCGCCGACGGCTTCCTGCATTTCTCCACCGCTTCGCAGCTGGCGGAGACCCTGCGGCTTTATTATGCCGGCCAAGACGATCTGATGCTGGTGGCGGTGGATGCCGGGGCGCTGGGTTCGGCGCTGAAATGGGAACGCTCGGAATCCCGGGGCGAGGATTTTCCGCATCTTTACGGCGCGCTGAGCTGTGACGCGATGAAGTGGGCGCGGCCTATCGTCAACGACGGTGACGGCTTCATACTGCCCAAACTGACTTAATTGTCATTCCCGGCCGAGCGCCGCATCAGCGGCGCGAGGGGAAGGGAATCCAGGTCGGAAGACCAAAATGGTGACAACACCTGGGTCCCCTTCCCTCGCATTCGCTATTGCTCATGCTCGCCGGGGATGACGCGCTTTCAGCGCGTCACCTGATACGTACGGCTGAAGCCGTTGCGCATGTTGGTGACGGTGATGCGGCCCGACTTCCAGACCTCGGCCATGATGGCGTGGCCCATGTCGGGCGGCGCTTCCCAGGGTTTGCTCGCCACGGCATCGATCTCCGCCTGGGGCGGGTTAAGATTGGCGATCAAGTTCTTGTCGCCGCTGAGTTCAGGGAACTTGTAGGACTCGTGCAGCCGCCAGAAGCCTTGCAGGCTTTCCTGCCCCGTCACGATCTTGATGGCTTCCGGATCGCCGCCCTTCTTGCCGCCATTACCCATGATCGCCACGTCCGGCATCATGGCGGCGACATGCGCCGGATTGTTCGACACCTTGGCCGAGCCATGCTGGGTCACCAGCAGCAGGTTGACCTTTCCCAGCTTGTCGATGGGACAGGCCAGCACATATTCCATGTCCCAGCTGAGATCGCCGAACTGCGCGATGGTGACATTGCCGTAGCGCAGCAGCGACGCCACCGAGCGGGTGTTTTCGTTGACATTGTCGTCAATGCCGATGGAAAGACCGGTGCAGTTCAGATTGACCGCGCCCCCGCCCGGCAAAGGCTTTTCGATCGCCACGCCGTCGCTGGCGACGATGGTATTGGTCAGCGAACCGATGCGGATGACGTCGCCCGGCTTGGCGATGATGCGCTTGCTGCCTTTTATCGCTTCCAGATAAAGCGGGTACTGGCCCGCCGGCATGTTGATCACCCGCTCTGGCGGCGTGCCGGGGCGCAGCGCGTCCTGATTGGCGCCATGATCGATGAAGGTTCCGACCGGAATCTTCTTCACCAGCGACGAGGTGCCGCCGGAATGGTCGTCGTGGTAATGCGTCACCAGCACGTAATCGAGCTTCTTGATGCCCAGCTTTTTCGCCGCCGCCGCGATGCGGTCGGCGGATTCCTTCGAGCCGTCGGGCGACGGCATCTGGCCTGAGCCCGCCGGCCAGCCGGTATCGATCAGAAGCGACTGGCCTTCGGGCGTCAGGAATAGGGTGGCGGCGCCGCCCTCGACATCCAGCACCACGATCTTGAGCGGCTTTTCCTGGGCCGCGGCGGGCGCGGCCAGCAGGACCGCACCGATCAGCGCATGGCGAAAGCGTTTCACGCTACTTTTCACTGGGCCTGATAGCTCTTGTTGTAGCCGTTACGCTCGTTGATCACGGTGATCTTGCCGCCCTTTTCGATGCGCAGCCGCAAAGCCCAGAACTTGTCCCTGGTCTGGTCGGCATCGGGGTTGGCGATCAATTGCAGATCGCCGTTCACATCCGGGTTGGGCGTGGAATAGTGCAGCTTCCACAGGTCCTGGTGGCGCGGCGAGCTCTGAATGGTCTTGACCCGCGCCGGATCGGCGCCCTTGCGCGCGCCATTGCCCATGATGGTGACGATGGGCGCCAGCGCGTTGACCGCGGCCGGGCTGCCCGACAGGCCGGTGCCGTGATGGGTGGAAAGATAGACATCCACTTTGCCGACCTTGTCGATGAGACAGAACAGGTCTTTCTCGCGGTCCCAGGTCAGGTCGCCAAAGGCGGCGATTTTCACCTTGCCATAGGTGATGACGACGCTTGTGGAGCGGGCATTCTCCTCGCCGCCATTGCCCGCCATGCCTTCCATGCCGGCACAGGACGGATTGTCCTCGCCCGCACCCGGCAGCGGCTTGTCCAGCGGCTTTCCGTCGGCCATCACCACGGTGACGGTCATGCCGCCGATGCGAAATTTGTCACCGGCCTTGGCGACGATGTGGCGCTTGTTTCCGATCAGCGCGATGTAGCGGTTGTAGCCCGCCGCGGTGGAATTGGGCGGCGGATTCTTCAGGTCGATCTGCGGCGAGCCGGGCTGGGTGGAAGCAGTGGTCTCGCGGTTCTCGCCATGATCGATAAAGGTATCAATCGGCATCCGCGCCAGGAGGCCTTCCAGCCCGCCGATATGGTCGCCGTGATAATGGGTGGTCAGCAGATAATCGATCTTCTTGACCCCCAGCGCCCGGGCCGCCGCTTCGATGCGCGCCGAACTGGGCGTGTTGCCGGTGACCTTGCTGACTTCGGGATTGCCGGTGTCGATCAGCAGGGATTTTCCATCCGGGGTGACGAACAGCGTGCCACCGCCGCCTTCCACATCGATGGACACCATCTGCAGGGCGCCGTCCTTCGCCAGCGCGGGCCACGCCGCGACAACAAGGGCGGCAAGAGAAACAGTTTTCACGACAGTGCGCAGCATGACGGATCCCCGAATTATTTTCCCAAGACTAGAGCTTTTGCGCGAGCCCGGCTAGGCTCGCGCCATGATCCCCATCACCGGAAAAGCACACGACCTGGGCGACGGTTTTTTTGTTACCCGCCTGTTGCCGCAAATTGCGCGGCGCAGCATCGGCCCCTTCGTGTTCTTCGATTATTTCGGGCCGGTGGATTTTCCGCCCGGCAAGGGCATCGACGTGCGGCCCCATCCCCATATCGGGCTGGCCACCGTCACCTATCTGTTCGACGGCTCGCAGATGCATCGCGATACGCTGGGGTCGGTGCAGGAAATCAAACCGGGTGACGTCAACTGGATGACGGCAGGCCGCGGCATCGCCCATTCCGAACGCACGGGCGATGATGTGCGCGCCGCGGGCCATCGCATGCACGGCATTCAAAGCTGGATCGGCCTGCCCCAGGCCGACGAGGAAGCGCCGCCGCACTTCCAGCATTTCGGGGTCGATGACCTTCCCGAACGCGAAGACAAGGGCGTCACCTTGCGGATGATTGCCGGCCAAGGCTTCGGATTGAAATCGCCGGTGAAAGTATTTTCACCCATCTTCTATGCCGATGCGCGCTTTGAAGCCGGCGGCGCCCTGCACTATCCCGCCGAGCATGAAGAACGCGCCCTGCTGATCATCGAGGGCGAACTGCATATCGGCAAGGACGAGATGGAGACCCACGGTCCCGGCGCCATGCTGGCGCTGGAGCCGGGTGAGGACGTCACCCTCTATGCCGATGCGCCGGCGCGGGTGATGCTGCTGGGCGGCGCGGCGCTGGACGGACCGCGCCACATCTGGTGGAATTTCGTCTCGTCGTCGAAAGACCGCATCGAGCGCGCCAAGCAGGAATGGAAGGACGGCACGTTCGGCACCATTCCCGGCGACGACAAGGAATTCATCCCTTTGCCAGAACCCAAGTAAGAAGAAATGGAAACGCCATGAAGTTCAACCGCCTGGGCCGGACAGGCCTGTATGTCTCCGAATTGTGCATGGGCACCTGGGGCTTTTCGGGCCGCAATTATTTCGGCGGCGCCATCGGCACCCTCAGCCAGAAAGACGCCACGAAATTCATCGGACGGGCACTGGAGGCACGGATCAATTTCATCGACACCGCCAATGTCTATTCCTATGGCGATTCCGAACTGATGACCGGCCAGGCGCTGAAGGACCTGGGCGTCAAGCGCAGCGATGTGGTGCTGGCCACCAAGGTATTCGGCCGCATGGCACCGGGTCCCAACGACATGGGCGCATCGCGCGGTCACATCATGGACAGCGTTGCTGCGAGCCTGGAGCGGCTGCAGACCGACCACATCGACCTGTACCAGATCCATCACTCCGATCCGGTCACGCCGCTGGATGAGACCATGCGCGCCCTGGACGATCTCGTGCGCCAGGGCATGGTCCGCTATGTCGGCGTTTCCAACTGGGAAGCCTGGAAGATCATGAAGGCCAATGGCATTGCCGAACAGCGCGGCTTGACGCGCATCGAAACCAACCAAGTCTATTATTCCATTGCGGGGCGCGACATCGAGCAGGAGATGGTGCCGCTGATGCAGGACCAGACCGTCGGCTGCCTGGTGTGGAGCCCGCTGGCCGGCGGTTACATGGCGGGCAAATACACGGCGGATGGCGACACTAAGCCAGAGCCGGGCCGCCGCGCCAATTTCGACTTTCCGCCCATCGACAAGGACAAGGCCGACAGGACCGTCCTCGTCATGCGCGAGATCGCCAAGAAGCACGGCGTCTCGGTCGCCTGCGTCGGACTGTCCTGGGTGCGGCAGAAGCCTTTCATCACTTCCACCATCATCGGGGCGACGACGCTGGAACAGCTGAACGACAATCTGGCTTCGGTCGATTTCACCCTGTCGTCGGAAGAAATGGCGCGGCTGGACGAGATCAGCGCCGACCGCCAGAACTATCCTTACTGGATGATCAGCCGCAACAACGCCACCCGCACCCCCACCGGCGAACCGGTTCCGATGGGCGGCATCGTTCCGCCGCCGCAGAAGACCTAAAGGAAATTATACTCGGTGAAGAGCGGCGTCAGGTCCTTGTTCCAGACGCCACAGTAGTTCTTCAGCATCTCCTCCGAGCGCGTGTAGCCGCGGTTCACCAGCTCGCGCACCGGGTTGAGGAAACCGTCCTCGCTCATGCCGCCGCCATCCAGCTGCGCGCGGCGCTTGAGACCGGCGGCGGAAATTTCCAGGATGCGGTGGGATAGTTCATGCACCGTCGCCTTGCGGAACGGCGTCTTGAAGCCCTGCTTGCCGACGCTGTCGCGCATCGCCTGGCGCTCTTCCGCCGTCCAGTCCTTGACCAGGTCCCAGGCCGCATCCAGCGCCACATCGTCATACAGAAGACCGACCCAAAGCGCCGGCATGCCGCAGATACGCCGCCACAAGCCGCCGTCGGTGCCACGCATCTCCAGGAAACTTTTCAGCCGCACTTCCGGGAAGATGGTGGTGAGGTGGTCGGCCCAGTCGCTCATCATCGGCGTCAGATGCGCGACCTCCGGGATTTCGCGGGCCAGGAACTTGCGGAAGCTCTTGCCCGCCATGTCGATGTATTTGCCGTCGCGGTAGAGGAAGTACATCGGCACATCGAGGGCGTAATCGACATAGCGTTCGAACGACATGCCGTCTTCGAACACCCAAGGCAGCATGCCCGAACGCGCATTGTCGACATCGGTCCAGACCTGGGCCCGGTATGACAGAAAGCCGCTGGGCCGCCCTTCACGGAAGGGCGAGTTGGCGAACAGGGCGGTAGTGACCGGCTGAAGCGCCAGACCGACACGGAATTTCTTCGCCATGTCGGCTTCGGATTCGAAATCCAGGTTCACCTGCACGGTGCAGGTGCGGAACATCATGTCCAGGCCATAGCCGCCGACCTTGGGCATATACTCCCGCATGATCTTGTAGCGGCCCTTGGGCATCACCGGTGTTTCCGCAAGGGTCCAGTTGGGCGCGAAGCCGAAGCCCAGTACGCCGACGCCGATCTCGCTGGCAACTTCGCGGGTCTGATCCAGATGCGTGTTCACCTCGGCGCAGGTCTCGTGAATGCTTTTCACCGCCGCGCCAGAGAGTTCGAACTGCCCGCCCGGCTCCAGGCTCAGCGACGCGCCGTTCTGGATCAGGCCAATGATGTGCTCGCCCTCGCGCACCGGCTCCCAGCCGAAGCGCTGCATGCCCTCCAGCAGCTGGCGGATGCCGGGCTTGCCATCATAGGCGACGGGCTTGTGGGTCTTGAGGTCGTAGACAAATTTTTCGTGCTCGGTGCCGATACGCCAGTCGGCCTTGGGCCGGCACCCCTTGGAGAGGTGACGAACAAGGTCGTCGCGGCTTTGAATTTCGCCGCTGGCGGATTGCGGAATGGACATGAAAAGGACCCTCGCACAGGTACTTAAGTGCGGGCCCTCGCCTCCGCAAGGCAGCTTTATTTTTGTATTGACTTAATTAAGGTATTACGCAATCAATAGCACATGACCGCACGCGCCGCGACCTCGTTATCCGCTCTGGCCGATCCCACCCGTCAGCGCATTGTCGAAATGCTGGCCTCGGG
The DNA here is from genome assembly GCA_947482125.1 of Alphaproteobacteria bacterium. Lineage (GTDB taxonomy): Bacteria > Pseudomonadota > Alphaproteobacteria > Micropepsales > Micropepsaceae > Rhizomicrobium. Next base: position 3,132 of record CANKIV010000015.1, on the reverse strand, counting down.
CGCGCTGTCGTCAGGAGAAATCGCCGGCCGGTTTGCATTGTCGCCACCCGCCATCTCCCAGCACCTCAAAACCCTGAAGACCGCCAAGCTGGTGACCGTCCGGGTTGACGCCCAGAAGCGCATCTATGCGCTCAACCCGGAAGGCGTGGCGGAAATCGGCGCCTGGGTCGACCGCATTCGCGCCTTCTGGAATCCGCGCCTCGATGCACTGGAAGCAGCCATGAAAAAGGATTCAAAATGAAAGAGGAATTCGGCATTCGCGTGGACGACACCACGGTCCGGTTCGAGCGGCTGCTGCCCGGCTATGAGAATGTCGACCGCGAACCGCAGAAAATGACCAGCACGCTTTTGGTGCTGGAGCCGCCGCATCGCCTCGCCTTCACATTCGGCAAACCGATCGCGGACAACCAATATACCGAAGTCGAAATCCGCCTGACGCCGCAACCAGACGGCAAGATCAAGCTGACCCTGACCCATTCCAAGCTGCCCGACCGCAAATATGCGCTCAATATCTCCGGCGGCTGGCACAGCCATCTGGCGATGCTGCAATACAAGGCCGAAGGCAAGGTGCCGCCCTCCATCTGGGATGTGTGGCGCCAGGTCGATGGGGTTTACGACAAGCGTTACGACTAACTGAAGTCGCCCGCCACCGCCTGCCAGATCGCCAGTGCCGCCAGGGCGGCGGTGTCGGCGCGCAGGATGCGCGGCCCCAATGTCACCGGTACGACGAAGGGCAAGGCCCGCAACGCCGCGCGTTCGGCCGGATCGAAACCGCCTTCGGGCCCGGTGAGAATACCGGTGGGGCCGCCCCGGCTTTCCCGCGCCGCCTGGGTCATGGTCTTGGCGTCGCCGCCTTCGTCGCAGAACAGCAGTCGCCGCCCCTTGGGCCAGGATGCCAGCAACTTGTCGAAACTGATGCCACTGCGGATTTCCGGCACCGAAACCCGTCCCGATTGTTCCGCCGCCTCGATGGCATTGGCCGCCATGCGCTCTTCATTGATGCGGCTGACGATAGTGCGGCGGGTGAATACCGGCTGCAGCACCGAGACACCCAGTTCCGCCGCCTTCTGCACCAGATAGTCCGACGGCGTCTTTTTCACCGGCGCAAAGGCCAGCCAGATGTCGGGCGTGCCATGTTGCTGCAGAACCTGCCTGCGGCAGGTCACGGTGACGCCGCGCTTGGCAGCGGCGGTGATCTCCCCCAGCCATTCGCCGTCGCGGCCATTGAACAGCGAAACCAGGTTCCCGGACACCGCCCGCAGCACATGCAGAAGATAGTGCGTCTGGCCCTCGTCCAGCGTCACCCCCAGGCCTTCGCCCAGATCGGCCGTCACATAGAGACGGGTTTTGCCGCCCGCTTCTGTTAATTCGTTGCTCATGCCACAATTGACCGCGATGCCACTCTCTAATCAAGCCGCACCCGCCGATGCCCTGCCCGCCAGCTGGGTGGCGCACATGCCGCCGCGACTGCAGCCCTGGCTGCAGCTGATGCGGCTGGACCGTCCTGTCGGCACCTGGCTGCTGTTCTGGCCCTGCGTCTTCGGCTTGGCGTTGGGCGCCGCCGCCGCCGAGCGCCGCTTCCTGGAATGGCATGACTTCTATTATGTGATCCTGTTTGGCATTGGCGCGCTGGTGATGCGCGGCGCCGGCTGCACCTTCAACGATATCATCGACCGCGACATCGACGCCCAGGTGGCGCGCACCCGTGGCCGTCCCATTCCGTCGGGCGCCATCTCGCCCAAACAGGCTTTGCTGCTGCTGGCCGGGCTTTGCCTGATCGGCCTCGCCATCCTGCTGCAATTCAACTGGTTCGCGGTAGCGCTGGGCGCCGCCTCGCTGCTGCTGGTCGCCGCCTATCCCTTCATGAAGCGCATCACCTGGTGGCCGCAGGCCTGGCTGGGTCTCACCTTCAACTGGGGTGCGCTGCTGGGCTTTGCCGCCCAGACCGGTCGGCTCGATCTGGGCATCTTCATGCTCTATGCCGGGTTGATCTTCTGGACCCTGGGTTACGACACTATCTATGCCCATCAGGACAAGGATGACGATGAACTGATCGGGGTCAAATCCACCGCCCGCCTGTTCGGCGCGGAGTCGCGTAGATGGATTCTGCGCTTCTATGCCGCCTCCTTCACCCTGATCCTGGCGGCGGGCTTTACCGAACATGCCGGATGGCCCTTCGCCTTTGTCATGCTGGCGGCAGGCGTGCATCTGTTGTGGCAGGTCAAGAAACTGAACATCGACAGCACCGAAAACTGCCTTTCGGTGTTTCGCGCCAACCGTGACACCGGTGCGCTGATCGCGCTTGCCTTCCTGCTGGCGAGCTGGTTCGGGTGAGGAACGTCCGCGAAGCGGCAAATCGGTCCGTCGCTAGCGTCAGCGTAGCGCGACGACCGATTTGAGTGACGAACGCCGCAGCGTCTGAGCGAAGCGATGGCGCGAGGCGGGGACTTTGGCGGGCCATAACGCTGCCGCTAGAATTTGATCCGCCCCGTCAATATCTCCCAGAACATCCGTCCATCGCCCATCAGACTGTAGAGCGGATGTTTAAATGTGGCCGGCCGGTTCTTTTCCACCAGCAGATGCGCGGCCCAGGCAAAGCCATAGCCGAAGACCAGTGCCAGGATCAGCCAGGACAGATCGCCCGTCATCACCAGCTCCAACAGGCACAGCAGGGCCAGCGAGGTGCCGACAAAGTGCAGCCGGCGCGTGGTGCGATTGGCATGTTCACTGAGATAGAAAGGATAGAAGTCCGCGAAGCGGTGGTACTGGCGTAACGGTTCGCCCATAGGGCCTCCTGTTCGCCGCAATCTTGCAAAGCCCGCCCCCTGGCCGCAAGGTGCGGATATGTTTTTGGGCATCATGGCGTGGGACAAGGTGCTGGTGTTCATCGGCGCGGAGCTGGTGTTCTCGCTGACACCAGGCCCTACCGTGATGATGATCAGCGCCTATGGCTTCAAGAGCGGCTTTCGCTCGGCCTTGGCTGCCATTGCCGGAACCCAGACCGGCAACACCATCTGGTACGTGATCAGCATCACCGGCCTGGGCGCGCTGGTCACCGCTTCGCCGGTGGTTTTCGATGGGCTCAAACTTGCCGGCGCCGCCTATCTGATCTGGCTGGGGGCCAGCAGCTTG
>CANKIV010000014.1 GCA_947482125.1 Alphaproteobacteria bacterium | reverse complement strand
TTCTGCGAGTACCCTTCGATGAAGGCGACGACTCCCTCCGCACCATGACGATTCAAGGCAAACATTATCGTTCGGTCTGGCCTGTGGGCGAGGATGCCTTCGGCATCATCGACCAGACCAGGCTGCCGCATGAGTTCGTCACGCTGGTCCTGCGCGATGTGGAAGCCGCTGCCCATGCCATCAAGAGCATGCAGACCCGCGGCGCGCCGCTGATCGGCGCGGTGGGCGCCTACGGTCTGGCGCTGGCGGTGCGCGAGGATCCTTCCGACGACCATATCCAGAAGATGGTGGAGATGCTGGCCGAAACCCGGCCCACCGCGATCAACCTGAAATGGGCGCTGTGGCGGATGCGCGGGGCGCTGCTGAACCAGCCGCGTGAAACGCGCGCTGCCTTGGCGTGGAAAGAAGCTGCCCTGATCGCCGATGAAGATGTGGCGATGAGCCAGGCCATCGGCCAGAACGGCCTGAAGATCATCCGCGAACTGGCAGCGAAGAAGAAGGGCGAAAAGCTCAACATCCTCACCCATTGCAATGCGGGCTGGCTGGCGACGGTGGATTACGGCACCGCGCTGGCGCCGATCTACCTGGCGCATGACGAGGGCATTGCCCTGCATGTGTGGGTGGACGAAACCCGTCCGCGCAACCAGGGCGCCTCGCTGACCGCGTTCGAGCTGGGCAGCCATGGCGTCGCCCACACCATCCTGGCCGACAATGCCGGCGGGCATTACATGCAGGCAGGGCAGGTCGACATGGTGATCGTCGGCACCGACCGGGTCACCGCCAATGGCGATGTCGCCAACAAGATCGGCACCTATCTGAAGGCGCTGGCAGCCAAGGACAATGGCGTGCCCTTCTATGTGGCGCTGCCCAGTTCCACCATCGACTGGACCATTGCGGAAGGGCGCGACATTCCCATCGAGGAACGCAGCCCCGACGAGATTTTGAAAATGACGGGTCGTCTGCCCGACGGAACCGTGGCCACGGTGGACATCGCCGCCCCCGGCTCGGGCGCCGCCAATCCCGGTTTCGACGTGACGCCCGCCCGTCTGGTGACGGGCCTGATCACCGAACGCGGCACTTGCGCCGCCACGCCTCAGGGCTTACGCAGCCTTTTTCCCGAAACGCAGGATTGAAATTCCAATGAAGTCGAGCTGGTCGGACAAGGACGCGCAGGATTTCATCGCCAAATACGCTCCCAAGGGCGTCAATGCGGACCTGGCGGTGCGCACCTACACCACGCGCCTGCTCGGCAGCGACCCCAGGATGGTTCTGCATGGCGGCGGCAACACCTCGGTCAAGACCACCGTCAAGGACCAGCTGGGCGAGGATGTGGACGTGATCTGCATCAAGGGTTCGGGCTGGGACATGGGCGTGATCGAACCGGCGGGCCTTCCCGCCGTGCGGCTCGAACCCCTGCGCAAGCTGCGCAAGCTGGACAAGCTGTCGGACGAGGACATGGTCAACTTCCAGCGCATCAACCTGCTGGATTCCACTTCGCCCAATCCGTCGGTCGAAACCCTGCTGCACGCTTTCCTGCCGCACAAGTTCATCGATCATGTTCATTCCACCGCCGTGCTGGCGCTGACCGACCAGCCCGACAACAAGGCGCTGGTGCAGGAAGTCTATGGCGACCGCGTCGCTTACGTGCCCTACACGATTCCGGGTTTCGCCCTGGCCAAGGCCGTGGCCGAGGTGTTCGACAAGCATCCCAAGGCTGAAGGCCTGATCCTGCTGCAGCATGGCATCTTCACCATGGGCGACACGGCCGAGCAGGCCTACAGCCGCATGATCGAATTCGTCACCATGGCGGAAGAGCGGCTGAAGCTGCAGCGCAAGACCGCGCTGCCCGCCAAGCTGCCGTCCAATCTTGCGACCTTGCCGGAAATCGCCCCTATCCTGCGCGGCGCCGTGGCGATCGAGAAGAATCCGCTGTCCGGCACCGCCAAGCGCCAGATCCTGGATTTCCGTACCAATCCGCAGATCCTGGCCTATGTGAACGGCGCCGAACTGGCGCGCTACAGCCAGGTCGGCGTGGTGACGCCCGACCATACCATCCGCACCAAGAACTGGCCGGTGATCGTGCCGGCGCCGGAAGCCGGCAAGCTGGAGCAATGGTCGAAGGATGTGCATGCGGCGGTCGACGCCTTTGTCGCCCGCTATCACAAGTATTTTGAAGATAACAACGCCAAGAGCCCGGTGAAGAAGAAGGAGCTGGACCCGCTGCCGCGCGTCATCCTGGTACCGGGCGTGGGCATGTTCGGCATCGGCGCAACCGCCAAGGATGCCGCCATCGCCGCCGACATCGCCGAGAATGCGGTTGCCGTCATCACCGACGCCGAAGCCGTGGGCGAATATCGCAGCATCAGCGAATTCGACATGTTCGAAGTGGAATACTGGTCGCTGGAACAGGCCAAGCTGGGCAAGTCCAATGAGAAGTCGCTGGCCCGCCAGGTGGCGGTGATCACCGGCGGCGGTTCGGGCATCGGGGCGGCCACGGCGCGGGCCATGGCCAAGGAAGGCGCCGAAGTCGCCATTCTGGACCGCGACCTGGAAGCGGCCAAGGCGGTCGCGAAAAAGATCGGCGGCAAGGCCTTGGCGGTGGAATGCGACGTCACCCAGCCGCAGAGCGTGCGCGCGGCGTTTGACGCCGTGGTTTCAGCCTTTGGCGGCGTGGACATCGTGGTGTCGAACGCGGGCGCGGCCTGGCAGGGCGCCATCGGCCATGTCGATGACGAGACCCTGCGCAAAAGCTTTGAACTGAATTTCTGGGCCCATCAGGCGGTGGCACAGCACGCCACCCGGATCATGCTGGCCCAGGGCACCTTCGGCTGCCTGCTGTTCAACACCTCGAAACAGGCGGTCAATCCCGGCAAGGATTTCGGCCCCTATGGATTGCCCAAGGCGGCGACCCTGTTCCTGGTCAAGCAATATGCCCTGGATCACGGCAAGGACGGCATCCGCGCCAATGCGGTCAATGCCGACCGCATCCGCTCAGGATTGCTCACCGACGACATGGTGGCGGCGCGCTCCAAGGCGCGGGGCGTCTCCGAGACCGACTATATGAGCGGCAACCTCTTGAAGCGCGAAGTGACGGCGGAAGACGTGGCCGACGCCTTCGTCTATCTCGCCACCGCCTCCAAGACCACGGCGGCGGTCGTCACCGTCGATGGCGGCAATATCGAAGCGAGTCTGCGCTAACGCCTTCTGTCATTCCCGGCTGAGCGTTGCGATAGCAACGCGAAGGGAAGGGAATCCAGGCGTCGATATCGGGCCAGGTTTTTCCACCTGGATCCCCTTCCCTCGCATCGCTGCGCGATGCTCGCCGGGGATGACACGCTATGCGTGTCAGTTATTGAATCTGAAATGCATGACGTCGCCATCGGCGACGACATACTCCTTGCCTTCCAGCCGGAACTTGCCGGCTTCACGCGCGCCGGCTTCGCCCTTGCCCGCGACATAGTCATCGAAGGCGATGGTCTCGGCGCGGATATAGCCCTGCTCGAAATCGGTATGGATGACGCCGGCGGCCTGCGGGCCCTTGGAGCCCTTGGTCACGGTCCAGGCGCGGGCTTCCTTCGGCCCCACGGTGAAGAAGGTCAGAAGGCCTAGGAGTTCATAGCCGGTGCGGATCAGGCGGTTCAGGCCCGGTTCTTCCAGCCCCAGGCTTTCCAGGAAGTCGGCGCGGTCTTCCAGCTTCATCTGCGCGATCTCTTCCTCGATCTTGGCCGAAATCACCACGCTGCGCGCGCCTTCGGCCTTGGCCATGGCCTCGACCTTGGCGGAAATGGCGTTGCCGGTGGCGGCCGAGGCTTCCTCGACATTGCAGACATACAGAACCGGCTTGGCGGTCATCAGGCCCAGCTGGCTGTAGGGGCCGCGTTCTTCCGGCGCCAGTTCGGCCCTGCGGGCAGGCTTGCCTTCGCGCAGCAAAGTGACGGCCTTCATCATCAGCGCCAGCTGTTCCTTGGCTTCCTTCTCGCCGCTATTGGCTTTCTTCTCCAGCGGCTTGATGCGCTTTTCCAGGCTTTCCAGGTCGGCCAGCATCAGCTCGGTTTCAACGGTCTCGGCGTCTGAGACCGGGTCGATCCTGCCCTCGACATGGGTGATGTCGTCGTCCTCGAAACAGCGCAGCACATGGGCCACCGCATCGACTTCGCGGATATTGGCCAGGAACTGGTTGCCCAGCCCTTCACCCTTGGAGGCGCCGCGCACCAGGCCGGCAATGTCGACAAAGGTGATGCGGGTGGGAATGATCTCCTGCGAGCCGGCGATCCGGGCCAATGTTTCCAGGCGCGGATCGGGCACCGCCACGTCGCCGACATTGGGCTCGATGGTGCAGAAGGGATAGTTGGCCGCCTGCGCCGCAGCGGTCTGCGTCAGGGCGTTGAAGAGAGTCGACTTGCCGACATTGGGCAGGCCGACGATGCCGCATTTGAAACCCATTACGCTGTGTCTTTCTTCTTTGGTTCTTTGGGCGGAGCGATCAGCAGCGCCACCTTGCTCATGAAACCGGCGTCGTCATCTTTTGCCAGCAACGGTGCCGCCTCGACCATCGCCTCCACCAGTGGTTTCAGCCAGGCGATATCGTCCTTGCTGAAATTCTGTAGCACATGGCCGCTGACCCGGTCCTTGTCGCCGGGATGGCCGATGCCCAGCCGCACCCGGCGATAGTCCGCGCCGCAGGCAGCCGTGATGGATCGCAAGCCGTTCTGTCCGGCATCGCCGCCGCCGGTTTTCACCTTCAGCTTGCCGGCCGCCAGGTCGATCTCGTCATGCACCACCACCAGCGCGTCCAGCGGCAGCTTGAAGAAGTTGATCGCCTTGCCGACGCTGTCGCCGCTGAGATTCATGAAGGTCTGGGGTTTCAGCAGATAGGTCTTGCGGCCCGCCAGCGCGCCTTCCGACAGCAGGCCTTCGAACTTGGCCTTCCAGGGGCCGAACCTGTAATGGGCGTGCAGCTCGTCCAGGACGATGAAGCCGGCATTGTGCCGGTTCTTCGCATATTGCGAACCAGGATTTCCGAGGCCCGCGACGAGAAGAGGCGTATCCATGGCGGAAACGCCTCTCCTTCGCGGCAGCGATTACTTCTTGGCCGGAGCGGCGGCGGGCTTGGCGCCAGCAGCCGGCTTGGCGCCGGCGGCAGCGGCAGCAGGCGCGGCGCCGGCAGCAGGCGCGGCGCCTTCGGCGGGCGTGGCTTCGGCGGTGGGCGCGGCGGCCGCGGCCGCGGCAGCGCGCTGCTCTTCGATCACGCTGGTCGGCGCGACGATGGAGCAGATCGTGAAATCACGGCCCCGCAGCAACGTCTTCACGCCTTCCGGCAGGTTGAGGTCGTTGATGTGGATCGACTCGTTGATGTCCAGCTTGGAGACATCGACGTCGATGGTGTTGGGAATTTTGTCGGCCGGGCAGGACAGCGGCATGGTGTGGCGCACGATGTTCAGCACGCCGCCCTTCTTCAGGCCGGGCGAAACGTCCTGGCCGTGGAAAATCACCGGGATGTCGAGCTTGACGGTCGAGCCTTCGGCCAGGCGCATGAAGTCCACATGCACGGGGCGGTCGCTGACCGGGTCCAGCTGCACGTCGCGCGGGATCACGCGGGTCTTCTTGCCGGCGATGTCCAGCATGAAGAGGGTGGTGAGGAAATGACCGGCCTCGACATGGCGCTCCAGGGTGCGGCTGTCGACGCTGACATTCTGCGGGGTGGTGCCGGCGCCGCCATAGACAACGGCCGGGATCAGGCCCTTGAGGCGCGCCTGGTAGGCCGGGCCCTTGCCCGTGCCGTCACGCGTTTCCACCTTAAGTTCTTGAATTTGCGCCATTTTTCTGATCCTTCAGCACCCGGCATAAGCCCTAGGCCTTCCGGAAGGCGAGCTTTTAGCGAAAAGGCCTGCGGCCTGCAACCGCCTGCTGGCCGCAGCTTTTGGCCATGCTAGCCTGCCCCGATCAAGGGAGGGGACCCATGCAAACGGCACTCATTGCGATCCTGGCCGCCGGGCTGGCCGGCTGGCTGTTCGGCGCGGCCTGGTACACGGCGCTGGGCAAGCCCTGGCAGCGGGCGCATGGCATGAACCCCGACGACTGCAAGGACAGGAAGATGCCCCTGACGCCGATGGTGGTGTCGCTGCTGGGCGCGATTGTGATGGCGGCGGTGCTCTACCAGGTCTTGATCAATCTGGGGGTGATGGGGGCTGTGCATGGCGCCATTGCGGGCCTGACCCTGGGGGCGGGCTTCCTGCTGACCGCCACTATCGTCAACAACCAGTTCCAGGGCAAAGGCTGGGTCGCCACCGCGATCGACGGCGGTCACTGGACCTTGGTGCTGGTGATCGAAGCCGTGGTGATCATGTTGTTGGCTTAGCGGTCTCGAGCGCTGCATTTCGCAGCGCGACCTGCAGCATCCGACAGCTTCCTTCCCCTTCGCGGCGAAGCCGCTGGAGGGGGAAGGTGTCGCAGCGAGGTGTTTGCGACTTCGCAAACCCGAGCTGCGACGGATGGGGGTCAATCAAAAAGGCTGGAGACCGAAGCTTCGTTGTTGATGCGGCGCATGGCTTCGCCCAGCAGCGGCGCGATCGAGATGGTGCGGATATTGGCGCAGGCCTTCACCGCGTCGGTCGCCGGAATGGAATCGGTCACCACCATGGATTTGAGTTTGGACGCCTTGATGCGCTCCACCGCCTTGCCCGAAAACACGCCATGGGTGGTGTAGGCATAGACTTCGGTGGCGCCGCTGTTCAGCAGGGCCTCGGCGGCGTTGCACAGGGTGCCGCCGGAATCCACGATATCGTCGATCAGGATGCAGGGGCGCCCCTCGACATCGCCGATGATGTTCATCACTTCGGACTGGCCGGCGCGTTCGCGGCGCTTGTCGACGATGGCGAGGTCGGTGTTGAGGCGGCGGGCCAGCGAACGGGCGCGCACCACGCCGCCGACGTCGGGCGACACCACCATCGGTTCCTTGCCCGCCAGCTTTTCCAGAATGTCCTTCACCATCACGGGCTGGGCGAACAGGTTGTCGGTGGGGATGTCGAAGAAGCCCTGAATCTGGCCGGCATGCAGGTCCACGGTCAGCACCCGGTTGGCGCCGGCCTCGGTGATCATGTTGGCCACCAGCTTGGCGGAAATGGGGGTGCGCGGGCCGACCTTGCGGTCCTGGCGGGCGTAGCCGAAATAGGGGATCACGGCGGTGATGCGGCGGGCGCTGGCGCGGCGCAGCGCATCGATCATGATCAGCAATTCCATCAGATTGTCGTTGGCGGGCGCGCTGGTGGACTGCATCACGAACATGTCCTCGCCGCGGACATTTTCCTGCACCTCGACGAACACTTCATCGTCGGAGAAGCGGCGGACATCGGCCTTGACGGGGGTCAGGCCCAGATAGGCGCTGATCGCGTCCACGAGGGGGCGGTTGGAATTGCCGGCAATGAGACGCATGCCCCGCGATCCGTTCAGATCCGTCATTGCGCGCCCCGGCCCCATGAAAGTTTGATGACGGGCTTGTAGCCGCTGGCCCGGGGAGTCGCAACCGGCCCAATGTCGCGTGTTGTTTATTTGTCGCGTTTTTAGGGTGTCAGCAGGATGGCGGAAACCTGCCGCCCATAATCCGGTTCGCCCGCATGGGTGGTGCGGCGGAAGCTGAAAAAGCCGTTCTCCGGCGGATAGGTGCAGACCCCCAGTTTTTCCACCGAACCGATTGCGGCGGCTGTCAGGCGGGTGGCGGCATAGTCTTCCAGGTCGAATCGGTAATGGCCTTCCTTGCCCGAGGGCACGAAGAATTTGCGGTTGCGCAAACCCTGTTCCAGGAACCGGTCGCGAAAGTCCCAGCCCACTTCGTAACTCGCCTGGGCAATGCAGGGACCGATGGCGGCGGCAATCCGCCCGCGCTGGGCGCCCAGCCTTTCCATGGCATCCAATACCGCTTCCAGCACCCCGCCCAGCGCGCCTTTCCAGCCGGCATGGGCGGCGCCGATCACGCCGGCGTGGCTATCGGCCAGCAGCACCGGGGCGCAGTCGGCGGTGAGAATCCCCAGCGCCAGGCCGGGCGCCGCCGTCACCAGGGCGTCGCCTTCCAACGGCTGGGCAGGCGCGGCCTCGATGGCATGCACGATCGGACTGTGAATCTGGGACAGGCTGACCAGTCCGGATGCGCCAAGCGTGGTTGCGACCAGGCGGCGGTTTTCGCGCACCGCGGCGGGATCGTCGCGCGAGCCCGGACCGCAATTCAAAGAGGCATAGAGGCCGGTGGAAACACCGCCGTCCCGGCCGAAGAAACCGTGCGCGATTCCCGGCGCGGTCAGGTTGGCGGCCAGCAGGCGCTTCATGAGGCAAAGCCCGCGACATCGGTGACGCCCGGCGGCGTGAAGGCCAGGGCCTTGAACAGGGTGCCCATCTGATCGCCGCCGATCAGCCGCTCGGTGGCGGAAAGAATATCCCTGGAGCTTGCGGGATGGGATTTCATCAATTGCTCGGCCCGCTCCACCAGGCCGATGGTGGCCAGAAACTGCCCTTGCGTCACCGGGCCGGACACAAAGGCGCCCCCGCGCCGCCCGGCCTGCGCCAGGGCAACGAAATCCACATGGGCGGAGAGATCGTCTTCCCCCGGCGTGTCCAGCGCATCGACGAAACGGTGGCCGCCCACCGCCTGCAGGGTTTCGGCAAAGCCGGTGATGGCGTCATAGCCGTAATCGATGATCAGGGCCGCGCCGCCGCGTTGCGCCACGATGCCGGCGATATTTTCCGCCAGCGCGTTTGCCGCGGGCGAGGTTTCATAGACGCCGCCCTCGGGTGCGGTTTCGCGGCTGGCCGGGATGGTGGGCAGCGGCACCGGCACCGGGGCCAGCGCGAAGTTCAGCTCGCCGTCCAGGGCGGTGACCATGCGCTCGTGCCAGCCGCGCGAGGTGCGGACATATTGGCGGACCGGAAGCGCATCGAAGAATTCATTGGCGACCAGGAACAGCGGGCGGTCGGACAGGCTGTCGTCGAACTGCGCCTGCCAGGAGACGTCGGCACCGCAGCCCCGCAGTTTTTCCGCCTGCAGTTCCTGCAGCACCGGGCTGGCCTCGACCAGCACCACATCCAGGTCGGCGATGAAGTCCGGCTCGACCGAGGCAGCGCGCAGCATGTCGGCCATCAACGTGCCGCGCCCCGGACCCAGTTCCACCAGGCGCGGGTTTTTCGGGCAGCCCTGGTCGGCCCAGGCCTGCAGCATCCACAGCCCCAGCATCTCGCCGAACATCTGGCTGACTTCCGGGGCGGTGACGAAGTCGCCACCTGCCCCGAAGGGGTCGCGGGTGGCGTAATAGCCCTCCTTGGGATCCAGCAGCGCCAGGGTCATGAACTGCGCCACCGACATCGGGCCCTGCGCCTCGATCAGTGCGGCGATGCGCGCTTTCAGGCTCATGTGGTGCGGGGCTTTTTCAGCACCAGCCAGAACAGCAGGCCCGCGCCCAGCCAGATCGGGATGGACAGGGCCATGCCCATGCTGACGGGGCCGATGAACTGGGTGTCGGGTTCGCGGAAGAATTCGCAGATGAAGCGGAAGGTGCCGTAGCCCGCCAGAAACAGCGCCGATATCAGTCCCGGTTTCTGATGGGCGCGGAAGACGCGCAGCGCGACCTGCACGATCACCAGCAGCACAAGGCCTTCCAGCGTCGCTTCGTACAACTGGCTGGGATGGCGCGGCAGCGGCCCGCCGCGCGGAAAGACCATCGCCCAGGGCACGTTGGTGACCCGGCCCCACAATTCGTCATTGATGAAGTTGGCGATGCGCACCATGAAAATGGTGATGGGCGCGAAGGCGCAAGCCAGATCGGCGATGGACAGCATGTTCAGCTTGTTGCGGCGGCTGAACAGCCAGACCGCGATCACCGCGCCGAGCAGCCCGCCATGGAAGGACATGCCGCCTTCCCAGGCGGCGATGATGCGCACCGGATCGGTGAGGAAGCCCATCGGCAGCCCGTCGCAGAAGGCGGCATAGTCGGGGGTGACGCTGCACAGCAGGGTTCCATAGATCAGCACCCAGCCCAGCCGTCCGCCCAGGATGACGCCGAAGATGATCCACACCGCCAGGTCGCTGATCTGGTCTTCGGTGGCGGGGGGGCGTCCGTTGAAGGGGGGCGGGGCCCAGATCGGCTTGTTGCGCAGCAGCCGGGCGATGGCCCACCAGCCCAGCATGATGCCGGCGATATAGGACAAGGCGTACCAGCGGATCGGCAGCGGCCCCAGCTGCAGGGCCACGGGATCGATATGGGGGAAGGGGAGCAGGGCCTCAATCATGGCGGTAAAACGCGGTGCTTCGGTGCTTGTGTCAAGTGAAGCGGGACGCCATATAGACAGCGACAACGGAGGCTTTGATGGCGCAGACCGACAATCCGTTCCTGGACGGCGTGGCGAAGGCCTTTACCGACGCCGCCGGCATGGCCCAGAGCGTGCGCACCGAGATCGATACCTTCATGCGCCAGCGGCTGGAGCGGCTGGTGGCGGACATGGATTTCGTCCCCCGCGAGGAATTCGAGGCGGTGAAGGCGATGGCAGCCAAGGCCCGCACCGAAAATGAGGCCCTGGCGGCCCGGATCGCGGCTTTGGAATCCAAATCAACCACTTAGGTGGTCCGCCGGAGTCATCCCCGACTCCTTTTCTTCGAATCTGTGAGCCGATTCAAAGCTGTGGAATCTTTTTCCGCAGCGTGGATGGGGACTCCCGGACTCTTGTTTTCTCTAAATCTTGTGCCAGTTTGGATCGCAACTGCTTCGTTTAGTGGCTGGAGCGCGCCCAATGAGTATCATGCACCTCGACGACGAGCCGGTGGGAACCCTGCACCCGCTGGACCTGCTGGAACGGGCTGTCGAGGCCAATGGCTGGGCTTTTGAGCGGGCGGGCCGGGACGAGCTGAATCTGTCGGTGGCGGGCAAGTGGAGCGACCACCACTTCAATTTCTCCTGGCGGGAAGACCTCCAGTCGCTGCACCTGTCCAGCGCCTTCGACATGCGCATCAGCGAGGGGGTGCGCCGCCAGAATGTCGCCGACCTGTTGATGCATGTGAACGCCAAGCTCTGGATCGGCCATTTCGATCTCTGGCCCCAGGACGGCACCATCATCTTCCGTCATGCGATGATCTTCCCGGATGCGGAAGCCAGCGCCTCCCAGTGCGAGGCGCTGCTCAACCTGGCGCTGGAAGCCTGCGAGCATTACTACCCCGCCTTCCAGTTCGTGCTGTGGGGCGGCAAGACGGCGGAAGACGCCATTGCCTCGGCGGTGCTGGAGTGCGCCGGCCAGGCGTGAGTGTTCTTCTTGTCGGCGCGGGCCGCATGGGCTCGGCTCTTCTCAAGGGCTGGCTGGCCAAGGGCGTAAAATCCATCACGGTTGTCGAACCCAAGCCATCGGCGCAATTGCGCGCGCTTGCGGGGAAAAAGAAGATCGCGCTGGTTGCCGCGCCCTCTGCGGTCAAAATCAGACCTTCGGTCTGCGTGGTCGCGGTCAAGCCGCAGATCCTGAAAGGCGAAGCGCCCGCTCTGGCCGCCTTCGCGCAAGGCGCGCTGATGATTTCCATTGCCGCCGGGACCTCGGTGGCGGCGCTGTCCAAGGCCTGGGGAAAGAAAGCGCGCATCATCCGCGCCATGCCCAACACGCCGGGCGCCATCGGCGCCGGGATCACCGGCATCTATGCCGCCAAGGGTGCGACAGCGACGGACAAGAAAACAGCAGCCTCGCTTCTGTCCGCCCTGGGCGCCACCGAATGGGTGAGCAAGGAAGGCTTGATCGACAGCGTCACGGCGGTGTCGGGTTCCGGACCGGCCTACCTGTTCCTGATGGCCGAGGCGCTGACCGAGGCGGGCGTGGCGGAAGGATTGCCGCGCAAGCAGGCCGAAAAATTCGCACGCGCCACGGTGGCGGGCGCTGGCGCCTTGCTGGCGGCGGACAAGTCACCGGCCAGCGCGTTGCGCGAAGCCGTCACCAGTCCGGGCGGCACCACGGCGGCTGCGCTTGGCGTACTGATGGCGGATGATGGCCTGACGGCGCTGATGAAGCGTGCGGTCAAGGCGGCGCGCGAGCGGGCCGAAGAGCTTCGTTAAACAGGCAGACGAATAGTCGCCTTCAAGCCGCCCAGCGAACTGTTTTCCAGAACCACATCGCCGCCATGGGCGCGGGCCACGTCGCGGGCGATGGCCAGGCCAAGGCCCGAGCCGCCGCTTTGCAGATTGCGTCCCTCATCCAGACGGTGAAACGGGCGGAAGGCTTCCTCGCGGCGGGTTTCGGGAATGCCGGGGCCGTTATCCTCCACCGCGATTTCCACCAGCCGTCCCTGATGCTGCAAGGTGACCGCGACGTTCGAGCCGTGTTTCAGGGCATTGTCGATCAGGTTGGTCAGGCAGCGGCGCAGGCCGGCGCGCTTGACGCTGACGTGGATATGGTCGGGCGCGGTGACGGTGATGTTGCCGCGCTGGCGCGCCTTGCCGGCGGCGTCGGCGGCATCGCGCACCAGCGCGCCCAGGTCGGCGACTTCGGAGTCTTCGCCGCCTTCGCCGCGCGCAAAGGCCAGATATTCGTCCAGCATATGCTCCATTTCGGCGATGTCGCCGCGCATGGAGGCGGCTTCGGCATCTTCCGGCATCATCGCCAGCGCCAGCTTGAGGCGGGTAAGCGGCGTCTTGAGATCGTGGCTGACGCCCGCCAGCATTTCGGTGCGCTGGGTGACATGGCGTTCCAGGCGCTCGCGCATGGTGATGAAGGCCTGGGCGGCGCGGCGCACCTCGGTGGCGCCATAGGGCTTGAAATCCGGCACGGCGCGGCCCTTGCCGAAACTTTCGGCGGCGCGCGCCAGCCGCTCGATGGGGCGCACCTGGTTGCGCAGAAAGACGATCGCCACTCCCATCAGCAGCAGCGCCGATCCTACCATCCAGAGGATGAACAGGTCCGGCTTGGAGACGGTGATGCGGTCGCGCGGCACCAGCACCGCCAGCACCCCGTCATGCACTTCGGCGCGGATCTCGAAATCATTGCCGATGCGGGTGGTGAAGAAATGGCGGTCGGCGCTGATGCGCTCGGCCAGGATGTCGTCCAGCGCCACGTCGATGGTGGAAACGGGCGGCTCGCTGGGCGGCGCGATCTCCTGTCCCGGCTTGAAGGTGATGCCATATTGCAGCTGCCGCGCTGACAGGGCGCGCAGGCGCAGCCGCTCATCGCCCGAATAATTGTCCTCCAGCGCCACCAGCAAGGCGATGTCGGCGGCGACGTCGCGCGCCAGGCGGCGGGTGGTGCTGTCGAGGTCGCGCTCGAAAAAGACATAGGCAATGATCGCCTGCAGCAGCACGATCGGCGCGATGATGATGATCAGCGAACGGCCGAACAGTCCGCGCGGCAACAGGCGCTTGACGGAGAAGCCGGCGGAGTCAGGCACGATCCGGCACCAGCATATAGCCGACCCCGCGGACCGTCTGGAGATACAGCGGCAGCTTGGGGTCTTCCTCGATCTTGCGGCGCAGACGCGTCACCTGCACGTCGATGGAGCGTTCCAGAGCGACGTTCAGCTTTTTGCACAATTCGCTTCTGGAAAAGGGTCGCCCGGCATTGACGGCGAAAAGCTGCAGCAGCGCCGCTTCCGCGCCAGTGAGTTTCACCGGCCGGCTGGCGCGGGTCAGCCGCGAGGTGGCGGGGTCGAACAGCGCGGTTCCCATCCGTACGGGACCTATTGGCGGGGCTTCCGGCGGCGCGGCGCGGCGCAGCAGCGAATTGACCCTGAGCACCAGTTCGCGCGGCTCAAAGGGCTTGGGCAGGTAATCGTCGGCCCCGAGTTCCAGGCCCGCGATGCGGTCGGCAGGATCGCCCCGCGCCGTCAGCATCAGGATCGGCACCTTGGACTCCAGACGCACGCTTTTGGTCAGGTCCAGCCCGGATTCGCCGGGCATCATCACGTCGAGGATCAAGAGGTCGAATTCCATGCTTTTCATCAGGGCGCGGGCCTCGACCGCCCCCGTCGCCGCCGTCACCCGATAGCCGTTGGATGACAAATAGCGCTGCAGCAGCGCGCGCAGCCGCTCGTCATCGTCCACCACCAGCAGATGCGGGTCGTCACTCATGGCAAACTCATGGCAGCCATGCCGGGGGGCACCCTTGCGATTTTCGCGTCGGCCATGCTGCAATACATCCCAGAAAAACTAGGCCCTCACCGGATGGGGGGCAAGCCCGCCCGGTTTACCCCACAAGACGGGGCCGGCTTTCGAGGAACAGGACCGATGGCAGACGTGATCCCCTTTGACCAGCGCGATGGTTCGCTTTGGTATGACGGCAAGCTGGTGCCCTGGAAGGACGCCAAGACGCATGTCCTGACCCATGGGCTGCATTACGGCTCCTGCGTGTTCGAGGGCCAGCGCATCTACAACGGCACCATCTACAAGCTGAAGGAGCACACCGCGCGGCTGTTCTTCTCGGCCGAGACCCTGGGCATGAAGATCCCCTTCACCCAGGACCAGATCAACCAGGCCTGCATCGAGACGGCCGCCGCGCAAGGGATCACCGACGGCTATCTGCGCCCGGTCGCCTTCCGCGGCAGCGAGATGATGGCGGTGTCCGCGCAGAACACCACCATCCATGTCGCCATCGCCTGCTGGCCCTGGCCGTCCTATTTCAGCCCTGCGGAAAAGCTGAAGGGCATTCGTCTCGACATTTCGCGCTGGAAGCGTCCGTCGGCGGAAACCGAACCGGTACATGCCAAGGCCGCGGGCCTTTACATGATCTGCACCATCTCCAAGCATGAAGCCGAAGCCAAGGGCTATGCCGATGCGATGATGTTCGATTATCGCGGCTATGTCGCCGAAGCGACCGGCGCCAATGTCTTCTTTGTGAAGGATGGCGAGCTGCATACGCCGACGCCGGACTGCTTCCTCAACGGCCTGACGCGCCAGTCGGTGATCGCCATCGCCAGGGCGCGCGGGGTCAAGGTGATCGAGCGCCATATCATGCCGGATGAGCTGACCGGCTTTACCGAATGCTTCCTCACCGGTTCGGCGGCGGAAGTGACCCCGGTGTCGGAAATCGGACCCTACAAGTTCAAGCCCGGCGCGCTGACCGAAAGCCTGATGAACGCCTATTCCGACGAAGTGCGCGGCCTGGCGAAAGTATCCGCCTAGTTCGGCGGCGTCGGTCCGGGACGCAGGTGGCGCATGCCGCTGCGGAAATAGACCACGCCGGTATAGACGGTCAGGCCCGCCGCAACCCACAACAGCCCGTAAGCGATCAGCGCATAGGTCAGCGACGGCACGCCAGGCGCGAAGCGGTCGGCCAGCGGCGTCATGATCATGGCGCCGATCGCCAGCATCTGCACGGCAGTCTTGAATTTTGCCACCGCCGTCACCGGCACGCTGACCTTGGCGCCGGCGAGGAATTCGCGCAGACCCGACACCAGTATCTCGCGCGACAGGATGATCAGCGCCGGCACCAGCTTGAGCAGGCTCAGCATGCCGTTGGGCTTGATCTGGGTGAAAAGGCCTTCGGCCACCAGCATCATCAGCGCCACCGCCACCAGCACCTTGTCGGCGATGGGGTCCAGCATGCGGCCAAAATCCGAACCGGCCTTGAGCTTTCGGGCGGCGAAACCGTCCAGCCAGTCGCTGACCCCAGCGATCACGAAGATTCCAAAGGCGACCAGCCGCGCCGCGTCGCCCGGAATGACGAAAGCGATCACAAACAGCGGAACCAGCACGATGCGCAGGATGGTGAGGGCATTGGGTAGGGCGAACATGGGGCCACCTTAGAAGCACCCATCCCGTGCGTCATCCGCCCGGATGAAAGAAATCGAAGATTTTCCTGGCCAGGGTCTCGCTGACCCCGCCCACCGAGGCGAGGTCGGTCAGGCTGGCCCCCGCCACGGCGCGGGCCGAGCCGAAATGCTGCAGCAAAGCCCGTTTGCGCCCCGCGCCCACCCCCGCGATCTCGTCCAGCGGATTGGCGCCGATGGCGGCGCTGCGCTTCTTGCGATGGCCGCCAATGACAAAGCGGTGGGCTTCGTCCCTGAGGCGCTGCAGATAGTACAGAACCGGGCTTTTGGGATCGAGGCGGAAGGGCTCCTTGCCCGGCACATAGAAATGCTCGCGGCCGGCGTCGCGGTCGGGGCCCTTGGAAATGCCCACCAGCGTCACATCCTCCACCCCCAGATCCGCAAAGACCTGGCAGGCGACCGACAATTGTCCCGGTCCGCCGTCGATCAGCACCAGGTCGGGGCGCTTCCACCTGCCGGCATCGGCGGGGTCTGCCTCTTCCTTCACCATGCGGGCGAAGCGGCGGGTCAGCACCTCGCGCATCATGGCGTAGTCGTCGCCGGGCGCGAGTTCTTCATTCTTGATGTTGAACTTGCGGTACTGGGCTTTTTCAAAGCCGTCCGGCCCGGCCACGATGAAGGCGCCCAGGGCATGGGCGCCCTGGATATGGGAATTGTCATAGACCTCGATGCGGCGCGGCGGCGTTTCCAGCCCGAAGACATCGGCAACGCCTTCCAGCAGTTGGGTCTGGGCGCTGTTCTCGGCCATGCGGCGGCCCAATTGTTCGCGCGCATTGGTCATGGCGCGTTCCATGATCTCGCGCTTTTCGCCGCGCTGGGGCAGGGCGATCTCGACCTTCTGTGCTGCGCGCGTGCCCAGGGCTTCGGCCAGCAAGGCGCGGCCCGGCAATTCCTCGCTGGTCAGGATCAGGCTGGGAGCGGTGCGCTCGTCGTAGAACTGGCCGACAAAGCTTTCCAGAACTTCGGCCAGCGGCAGGTCGGCCGCATGGCGCGGGAAGTAGGGGCGATTGCCCCAATTCTGTCCGGCGCGGAAGAAAAAGACCTGGATGCAGGTATGGCCGCCTTCGCTGTAAGCGGCGAACAGGTCCGCCTCGTCGAAAGTGGACGGATTGACCCCCTGCGACGACTGGATATGGCTCATCGCCTTCAGCCGGTCGCGCAGTTTCGCCGCCGCCTCGAAATCCATGGCGTCGGAGGCCGTGGTCATCTCGGCCTTGATCTCGTCCTGCACCGCCTGGCTCTTGCCCTTCAGGAAGCTTTCGGCTTCCTCGACCAGTTCATGATAGCCGGCCAGGTCGATGCGGTTCACGCAGGGCGCGCTGCAGCGCTTGATCTGGAACAGCAGGCAGGGACGGGTGCGGCTTTCGAATACCGAATCCGAGCACGACCGCAGCAGGAAGGCGCGCTGCAGGGTGTTGAGGGTGCGGTTGACCGCGCCGGCGCTGGCAAAGGGCCCGAAGTAAAGCCCCTTGATGGTCTTGGCGCCGCGATGTTTCAGAAGCTGCGGGAAGGGGTGGTCTTCGCGCAGCAGGATGTTGGGAAAGCTTTTGTCGTCGCGATAGGAGACATTGTAGCGCGGCTTCAGCCGCTTGATCAGGTTGGATTCCAGCAGCAAGGCGTCGGTCTCGCTGGCGGTGGTGACGAACAGCATCTCGGCGGTTTCCGCGATCATGCGGCTGATGCGTTCGTTGTGCGCCCCGCGCAGGGCATAGGACGACACCCGCTTCTTCAGGCTCTTGGCCTTGCCGACATAGAGCACGTCGCCCGCCGCATTCATCATGCGGTAGACGCCCGGCGCGTCCGGCAGGGTCTTGAGATAGGCGGCGATGCGCTCGGCGCCTTTCAGGGGCGCCTCGGGGGAACTCATGCCCGCAATATATTAGCGGGTGCGTTCAATTTCTATTCCAACCGACTCCGCGGATGTCAGTGCCTGCAGCTTTTCCACCCGAATCCGTACGGTGCGCACCCGGCCATCCTCGAAACAGGCAGCCGCGATGCGCTCAGCCAGGGTTTCGGCCAGTTTGACATGGCCTTCTGCGATGATGGCGCGGATGCGCTTTTCGATCACGTGATAGTCGACCACGTTTTCCAGCATGTCCTGGGCGTCGGCGATGTCGTCTGTGGCCAGGTCGACATTGATCCGCACCGGCTGGGTGCGGCCTTCCTCCTGCCGGTAGACCCCGATATGGGCCGGCAGTTCCAGGTTGCGGATGAAGACATGGCGAATGCCGCCGGCGGCGCTGGCGAAGTAGGGGGGCTTGCTCATTCGCCGCCCTGCACATCGGGGGTTTGCCAGATCAGGTGCTGGCCGCCATCCACCGCGATCATCTGGCCGGTGACCGCCTCGGCTTCCAGCAGATAGCGGACGGCGCCGCAAATGTCGGCCGGGTCCGCGCCGCGTCCCAGGATGGTGGCGTCGCGCTGGCGGCTGAAATCGGCATCCGACTGGCGGGGATTCTTCAAGGTCGGGCCGGGACCCACGGCATTGACCCGGATGCGCGGGCCCATGCCCTGCGCCAAAGTGGTGGTCAGCCAGTGCAGCCCCGCCTTGGAGACGCTGTAGGACAGGAATTGCGGCGTCGGCTTCAAGACGCGCTGGTCGATGATGTTGATGATATTGCCACGCGCGTTTTCAGGAAGCTGCCGGGCGAACATCTGCGACAGGAGCAACGGCGCCCGCAGGTTGGTTTCCATGTGATCGTCCCAGCTTGCGCGCGTGGCGCTCTGCCAGTCGTCATTCTCGAACAGGGAAGCGGAGTTGATCAGCGCCGTCAGCGGGCCGATCTTTTTTGCCGCGCGGTCCACAAGGGTGGCGGTTTCGGACTCTTTTGACAGGTCGCATTTCAGGGTGGCGGCATCGGCGCCGAAGGCGCGGGCGGCCCGGGCGGCGCTGTCGGCGTCTTCTTGCGACGTGTTGTAGTGGATCGCCACGTTCCAGCCGTGGGCGGCGAGGTCCAGGGCGATGGCCCGTCCCAGCCGCCTGGCCGCGCCGGTGACGAGCACATTTTTCATGGTCGCACGCCCGACGGCTTCGCTACGCTCGCCTGGTCGGTGCTCCTCTTCAAATGATGAACCCGACGCGCTTCTTCACCTCGTCCATGATGGGCGTGGCGATGGCGCGGGCCTTGTCGGCGCCGTTCTTCAGGATGCGGTCGATCTCCGCCGGGTCGGCCAGCAGGCGGCGCATTTCGGCGGTGATCGGTCCCAGCTTGCTCACGGTCAGATCCGCCAGCGCGGTCTTGAAGCCGGAAAATTGCTGGCCCGCGAACTGGGCGATCACCGCATCGCGGTCCTGTCCGGCCAGGGCGGCATAGATGTTCAAAAGGTTCTCTGCCTCGGGGCGGTCCTTCAGTTCTTCCTTGCTGGCGGGCAGGGGCAGCGGGTCGGTCTTGGCGCGCTTGATCTTGTTGGCGATGGCATCGGCATCGTCGGTCAGGTTGATGCGGCTGGCGTCGCTCTCGTCCGTCTTGGACATCTTCTTGGCGCCATCACGCAGGCTCATCACCCGCGTCGCGGTGCCGGTGATCACCGGTTCAGGCTGGGGGAAGAAATCCGGCGCGCCGAAATCATTGTTGAACTTGGCGGCGATGTCGCGCGCCAGTTCCAGATGCTGCTTCTGGTCCTCGCCCACCGGCACATGGGTGGCGCGATAGACCAGAATGTCGGCCGCCATCAGCACCGGATAGGTATAAAGCCCGACGCTGGCGCGTTCCTTGTGCTTGCCCGACTTTTCCTTGAACTGGGTCATGCGGTCCAGCCAGCCCAGCCGCGCCACGCAGTTCAGCACCCAGGCCAGCTCGCCATGCTCGGGCACCTGGCCCTGGTTGAAGATGGGCGTGCGCTTGGGGTCCACTCCGGCGGCGATATAGGCGGCGGCAACCTCGCGGGTGGAACGGGTCAGGTCGGCGGCATGGGCATAGCCCGCATCCTGGGTGATGGCATGCATGTCCACCACGCAGAACAGGCAGGGCATCTGGTCCTGCATCCGCACCCAGTTCTTCAGCGCCCCCAGGTAATTGCCCAGGTGAAGCGTGTTGGTGGGCTGCATGCCCGAAAGGACGAGGGGGGAATGTTTCATGGCGCGGGTTATGCCTTGGCGGGCGCAGGTGTTTCAAGCGCCGCTTTCAACCGCTTTTCCACGGTATCCAGGCGGGCGGGATGGACGATCTTGTGGCCGAAGCCGTCGCGCACATAGAAGACGTCGATCGCCCGCTCGCCATAGGTCGCCACCATGGAGGTGGAGATGGAAAGGCCGGCTTCGAAGATGGCCTGGGTGATGTCATAGAGCAGGCCCGGCCGGTCCAGGCATTCCACCTCGATCACGGTGGCGATGCGCGAGGCCTCATTGTCGAACTGGATCTTGGGCCGGATGGTGAAGGCGGATGCCCGGTTGCGCTGGACCTTGCGCGCCAACTCGCGGCGCGGCCGCACCTGGCCGCGAAGGGTTTTTTCGATGGACTGGGCCAGCCGCCCCAGCCGCTCGGCATCGCCAAAGGCGTCACCTTCGGAATCCTGCACCGAGAACACATCCAGCGCGAAGCCGTCAGAGGTGGTGAAGGCCTTGGCGTCCACGATGGAGCCGCCCGACAAGGCGATGGCGCCGGCGAACTGCGAGAACAGGCCGGCATTGTCAGGCGTGTAGAGAATGATCTCGGTGACGGCGCGGAAATTGTTGGTGGTGGCGTTAAGCGTCAGGAGCTGCCCTTCCGCATCGGCCTTGCCGACCAGCCGGGCATGGCGCTCTAGTTCATCCGGATCGAAAGCCAGCCAGTAATTGTCGTAATGACGGGTCAGGGCACGCTCGCGATTCGCCGGCGTAAAATCGGAAAGTCGCCGTTCCAGCTCCGCCTTGGCGGCGGCGACGCGCGCGCCGCGGCCGGGCGCCTGGTCGCCGCCGGTCATCATGTGATCGGCGGCATAATACAGTTCGCGCAGCAACTGGCCCTTCCAGCCGTTCCACACGCCCGGACCCACGGCCCGAATATCGGCCACGGTCAGGATCACCAGCAGGCGCAGCATCTCCGGCGACTGCACCAGGTCCACGAAATCGCGCACCGTCTTGGGATCGGACACGTCGCGGCGCTGGGCGGTGTCGCTCATCACCAGGTGGTTCTTCACCAGCCAGGCCACGGCGGTGGTGTCGGCGGCCGACAATCCCAGGCGCGGGCACAGGCTGCGCGCGATCTCCGCCCCCACATCGCTGTGATCGCCGGGCAATCCCTTGGCCACGTCATGCAGCAGGATGGCGCAGTACAGCACGTTGCGC
>CANKIV010000013.1 GCA_947482125.1 Alphaproteobacteria bacterium | reverse complement strand
GTGCATGGCCATGGCTGCGGCATGGACAGCAAGGGCGAAGGCTATGAGGTGCTCAAGCGCACCCAATGGGGCTATGCCGCCAATCCCAACATGGGCGCGGTGCTGATGGTGGGGCTGGGCTGCGAGACCTTCCAGATCGGGCGCTGGAAGCAGGCCTATAATATCGCCGAAAGCGACACCTTCCGTTCGCTCACCATCCAGGACACCGGTGGTACGCAGAAGGCGATTGATGCCGGTATCGAAGCGGTGCGCGACATGCTGCCGGTGGCAGCCGCGGTTCGCCGCGAAACTGCGCCGGCCTCCGAACTGATGCTGGCGCTGCAATGCGGCGGCAGCGATGGCTATTCCGGCATCACCGCCAATCCGGCGCTGGGCGCGGCGGTGGATTTGCTGGTGGCCCATGGCGGCACTGCCATCCTGTCCGAGACGCCGGAGATCTACGGTGCCGAGCATCTGCTGACCCGCCGGGCCAGTCCGGAAGTCGGCAAGAAGCTGATCGCGCGCATCCGCTGGTGGGAGGATTATACCCGCCGCAATGACGGCAGCATGAACAACAATCCGTCGCCGGGAAACAAGGCGGGCGGTCTCACCACCATTCTGGAAAAGTCGTTGGGCGCCGCGGCCAAGGGCGGCACCACGCGGCTGAAGGACGTGGTGGAGTATGCGCAAGCTGTCACCACCAAGGGCTTCGTCTTCATGGATACGCCCGGCTACGACCCGGTCTCGGCAACGGGGCAGGTGGCGGGCGGCGCCAATATCCTGTGCTTCACCACCGGCCGCGGTTCGGCCTATGGCTGCAAGCCGACGCCCTCGATCAAGCTGGCGACCAACACGGCGGTCTATGAGCGGATGATGGACGATATGGACATCAATTGCGGCGATGTGCTGGACGGGGTTTCCATCCAGGACAAGGGCAAGGAAATTTTCGAGCATATTCTCAAGATCGCGTCGGGCGAACGCAGCAAGTCCGAAAAGCTGGGCTATGGCGACGCCGAATTCGTGCCCTGGCAGATCGGCGCTACCATGTAGCCTCGCCTCCCGAAATCCGCTTAACTGGCGAAAACAAAAAGGCGGGGGGCGTGATGACGAAATTGCCGGTGGTCGAAAGGCGCTATGTCATCGCCTTTGCGCTGACCTCGACGCTCTTCTTCGCCTGGGGCCTGGCCTCGCAATTCAATGACCTGCTGCTGCATCATTTCCAGAAGGCGCTGGATATCAGCCGCACCCGCGCCAGCCTGACCCAGTTCGCTTTCTATATCGGCTATTTCTGCGCGCCCTTGCCTGCCGCCATGATCATTCGCCGGGTCGGCTACAAGAAGACCATGGTGATCGGGCTTGGCATGTACGCCATCGGCGCTTTCCTGTTCGTGCCGGCGGCCGGGATGCGGGTCTATGAAATCTTCCTGCTGGCGCTCTACATCATCGCCTTCGGCGCTGCCTTCCTTGAAACCAGCGCCAATCCCTACATCGCCATCCTGGGCGATCCCGCCACCAGCTCGGTGCGGCTGAATTTCGCCCAGGCCTTCAACGGCGTCGCCACCGTGCTGGGGCCGCTGGTCGGCGGCTATGTGATTTTCTCCGGCGTCGAATATACGCCAGAACAGCTCAGCCAGATGACGCCGCAGGCGGTGGACAGCTGGCGCGCCAGCGAGGCGGCTGCGGTGGGGGCGCCCTACATGGTGCTGGGTGTGCTGATGGTGCTGATCGCCACCGCCATTGCGCTGACCAGATATCCCTGCCTTCCGGCGGCGGTGACGCCGGAAGGCAAGGGCTCGATCTTCGCCGTGCTGAAAAAGCCGCGCGTGCGCTACGCCGTGGTGGCGCAATTCTTCTATTGCGGTGCCCAGGTCGGGATCTGGAGCCTGATGGTGGATTTCGCCAAGGAAGCCGCCCATGTGCCCGAGCGTATCGGCGCCACGGTCTATCTCTTTTCCACCATGATAGCCTTTTGCGTCGGGCGGTTCTTCGGCGCCTGGCTGCAGCGCTTCATCGATCCGGCGCGGATGCTGGTGATTTATTGCGGCTGCAATATTGCCTTGTGCGTGGCGGCGGCGACCCTGGGTGGCCAGGCCTCCATCATCGCCATGGTGGCGACCTCCTTCTTCATGTCCATCATGTTCCCTACCATCTTCGCGCTGGGAATCGAGAAACTGGGCCATGAAACTGAATTCGCGTCCTCCTTCATCGTGATGGCGATTTCCGGCGCGGCGGTGGTGCCCACCGCCATGGCCTTCCTGGCCGATCATACGGGCGCCTTGCACTGGTCGCTGTTCCTGCCGGCGCTCTGCTATGTGGTGGTGATGAGCTTTGGTTTGCGGGTGCCGAAAATGGGACACACGGTCACGTGAGTTTTCCACTTCGCAAGCTGGGCCGCACGGGCCTGTCCGTCACCGAACTGGGCTTCGGCACCGCGCCGCTGGGCAACCTGTTCCGCCCGCTGGCCGATGAAACTGCGTGCGCGACCTTGGCGGCGGCGGAAAAGGCAGGCTTTGGCTATTACGACACCGCGCCCTTTTATGGTTTCGGTCTTTCGGAGCGGCGGCTGGGTGATGCGCTGCGCGGCCGCAAAGATATCGTGCTGTCCACCAAAGTCGGGCGCGTGCTGAATCCTGTCGCCGGCCCGGTGGACGAAAATGTGCCGCGGCACGGCTATGCCACGCCCATGCCGTTCGAACCCGTCTATGACTATTCCTATGATGCGGTGATGCGGTCCTTCGGTGAAAGCCTGCAGCGGCTGGGACTTTCGCGCATCGACCTTCTCTATATCCACGACATCGGCCGTCTGACCCATGGTGACGCCAATGCCGCGCGCATGGACGAACTCACCAAAGGCGGCGGCCTCAGGGGGCTGGAAGAATTGCGCAGCAGCGGCGCGATCGCCGGCTTCGGCATGGGCGTCAATGAAGTCGCTGCCTGTTTGGAGGTGATGGATCTTGCCCGGCTGGATGTGATCCTGCTGGCGGGACGTTACACCTTGCTGGAACAGACGCCGCTGGACGCACTGTTTCCCCGCTGCGAGCAGGCTGGCACCGCAATTGTGGTGGGCGGGCCATACAATTCCGGCATCCTGGCGGTGGGCACCCAGAGCGGCGCGCCGCTCTATTATGACTATGAGCCCGCGCCGCCCCACATCATCGAAAGGGTGCGCAAGATCGAAGCCATCTGTACCCGTCATGGCGTGCCGCTGGCCGCTGCCGCCCTGCAATTCCCCCTGGCGCATCGCTTGGTGGCCAGCGTCATTCCTGGACTGGATTCGCCGGACCGGGTCGAACAGACCTTGTCTTTATATCGTCACCCCGTCCCGCCCGCCCTTTGGCGCGAGCTGCAGGGCGAGGATCTGATCCACGCGGCCGCGCCGCTTCCCCAATAACGCCACAAATTCTGCTAGGGTCACGGCATGACCGCGAAGCGATGGATTGCCGGTATCGTACTGACTGTGGTGGCGCTGTTGCTGCTGCTGTGGCTGGTGCGCGCCCAGATCGCCGCCCGCTTCGCGCAAAGCTATTTCCGCAGCCATGGCATTGAATCGTCGGTCGAGATTGGCACCCTGGGTCTTTCCGGCGGCACGGGCCGTTTCGCGCTGGGGCCGCGCGCCAATCCCACCGTCTCGGCCGAGCGCATCGAGCTGTATTTCGATCCGCTGAGCTGGATACCGCGCGTCGTCGAAGCCCGGCTGGTGGCCCCGCTGGTGCGCGCCCGGCTGGACGAAAGCGGCAAGGTCCGGCTGGAGGCGCTGCAGGACTGGATCGACTCCCTCCAGCAGAGCCAGGGCAAGTCGCGTTTCGTCAGCGACGACCTGGCGGTGTCTCTCACCGGCCTGCGCCTGCTGCTCGCCACCCCGTCCGGGGCGCTGGATGTGGGCGGCGACGTCAAGCTGGTGAAGAACCTGCCCGTTTCCGCCCTGCTGCGGATACGTCCGGCAACCATCACCCATCAGGCCCTGCGCGTGCAGCTGCGTGACGCCAGCCTGAATTATAACGCCAGCGGGCTGTTGTCCGTACGCTTTGCCGGCTCGGTGCAGAAGGATGCGCTGACGGTGCAGGATACCGTGGCCGCTTTCGATGCCTCCGGCTTGAAATGGACCTCGGCGGAAACGCTTTCTCTTTCCGCCACATCGGCGCGGCTGCAATTTTCCGCAGCCTCCTTGACGGCAGGGCAGAATTTCACCGCACCGAAGGCTGACGTCACGGTACGCAATCTGTCCGCATCGCTGGGCCGCGAGATCGGCGTGGCCGGCGACATCGCAGTCGCTGCGGGGGCCTATATCAAGCCCGTCGTGATCAAGGCCCTCAAGGCCCAGGATCCGGCACTGGCCAATGCGATCGCGGCCAATATGGGCCATCTCAATCTTGCCTTCGCGGGTCATGCCGAGCGCCGCGGCAACCAGACCCGTTTTGTCCTGACCTCGCCGCTGACCGTGAAGAGCGCGCGCGACGCCATGTTGCATATCCCCATGCTGACCCTGGATGGGGCGCCCGACAGTTTGAGCATTACACTGAACGCTTCGCTGTCGGGGCGCGGCATTCCGGCCGTCAAGCTGTCGTCCGAAAGGCTGACTTGGCGCGATGGCGGTCTGACGGGTGACGCAACGCTGTCGGCTCGCTTCAACTACGCCATGCTACGGGGCATGAATATGGCCGCCCACGGTGGTCTGTCATGGCGTGATGGACGCTATGGTTTTCGCGCGTCCGAATGTGCCCATGCCAGTCTGACGGCTTTCCACCCCGGCGCCAGCGATCTCGCCAAGGCAGTGCGCGGCAATATCTGCGGCGCGCATCTGGAAGGGGAGGGCGCGGCCTGGAAATTCACCGGCCAGGCGCGCGGCGTCGCCTCCCAGTTGACGCTGGCCAATGCGCAACTGGAAAAAGGTGCGGGGACCTTGTCGTTCGAAGGCGTGGGGGGTGACTTTCACGGCATGGTTCTGGTCAGCGGCGGACAGGTTTCCGACCGGCTGACTCCCATCCGCTTCAAGCCCATGCTGGGCAGCGGCCGGATCGTGCTGGAAGGCGGCATCTGGCGCGGCCGCATCGCCATGACCGACATGGACAAGGACAGGCTGGGCGATGTCGACTTCAGCCATGTCATGGCCACCGGCGCCGGTACCGCCCATATCGCCGCGCCCAGCCTGGCCTTCGTGCCCGACAAATTGCAGCCGGAAGACCTGTCGCCGCTGCTGGTCGCCTTTCGCCGTGCGAGCGGCACCGCCAGTTTCACCGGCGATATCGACTGGAACCGCAGCGAAATCAAAAGCCGCGGTGATCTGGTGATCGACAAGCTGGATTTCCTCACCCCGCTGGGCCAGGCCCATGCGGTCAAGACCAACATCGCCTTCACCTCGCTGCTGCCGCCCGTCTCTGCCGACAACCAGAGCGTCATCATCTCGCGCATCGACTGGACCTTGCCTTTCACCGGGGTGGATCTTCGCTTTGCCTTCAGCCCCGCCATCGTGAAAGTGAATGCGCTGAGCAGCGGATGGGCGGAAGGAAAGGCATCGCTGGGCGCCTTCACCATCAACATGGCCAACCTCAAGCAGGTGAGTGGCACCATAAACCTTGCCTCCATCGCGCTGGGCTCGCTGGTCACCGCCTCCAATCTGGGTGAGCGGGTGAAGCTGGAAGGAAAAGTCTCCGGCACCATCCCCTTCGAAGTGACGCCGGAAGGCTTTCGCATCACCAAGGGCCGCATTGCCTCCGACGGGCCAGGGCGTCTGTCGATCAATCGCTCGCTGTGGAATCAGGGTGGCACGGTGAGCGTCAATGCGGTCCAGGATTTCGCCTATCAGGCGCTGGAAAATCTGGCCTATGACCAGATGACCGCCGACTTGAATTCCATCGCCAATGGCCGGCTGTCGATCCTGTTCAAGATCAAGGGCCGCAGCAATCCCCCCAAGCCGCAGGTGGCCGAGGTCGCCGTGGCCGACATCCTCAACGGCACCGCCCTGCAAAAACCCGTGCTTCTGCCCAGCGGCACGCCCATCGACCTGACCCTGGATACCTCCCTTAATTTTGACGAACTCTTGAAGTTCTATGCCGAAGCATGGTCAAAGACTCTCAGTCCGGAGGGGCAACCGGATGCCAAGCGCGTGGAGAAAAAGCCATGAAGAAACTGTTGTTCGCCGCCTGCGCCGTCACGGCGCTTGGGGCCTGCACCCCGACCATCCGGGTCGAAGTGGCACCCATCAATATCTACGCCAAGCTTGATGCCGATGTGCGCGTGCGCCTGGACAAGGAAGTCCAGAGCGCCATCGCCCAAAACCCCGACCTGTTCTAAGCCGAAGGAAGCCCGATCATGAGCAACTTCAAAAAGATTTTCGCCGCAGTCGCTGTTGTGATGCTGGCGCTGTCCTCTCCCGCCGCTTACGCCCAGGGCGGCGACAAGGCGGTGGTCGAAGCCGCCAAGGCCGCCGGCACTGTCGGGGAGCAGGCCGATGGTTACCTGGGTTTTGTGGCCGGTTCGGCCGATGCCGCCACCACGGCCGCGGTGGCCGATATCAACAATGGCCGCCGCGCCGTCTATGCCCAGACCGCGGCCAAGTCCGGCGTCACGCCGGAAGCCGCGGGCCAGGCCACCGGTGCGCAGCTGATTGCCCGTACCCCGTCCGGCCAGTTCGTCAAGCCGCTGGATGGCGGCTGGTCGCGCAAGTAGGCAAGTCGCCAGGCCGCTCGGCTGCGCTTGCGTGCTTGTCGTAACAACAAGCAGGGGTGAACCATGCGTTGTCTGGGCATTGCCGTTGCATTGATCGCGCTGTCCTCGCTGGGCGCGCGGGCCGCCGACATCACCGTCTTCTCGCCCGGCATCGTCAATGGCCCGCTGAACAAGCTTGCGGCAAGCTGGACGGCCCAGACCGGCAACAAGGTCACCATCACCGGCGGCAATGTCGGGCGCATCCGCACCGGGGTGAACACCGACGTTCCGGCCGATCTGGTGTTCGCGCCTTCTGCCGACATCAGGGAGCTGGCTCCCAAGCTGAAGCCGGGCAGCGCCAGGCCGCTGGGCCGCATCAATTTCGGCATCGTGGTCAAGGCGGGCGGGCATCATCCCGATATTTCCACCCGGGAGAAATTCGTCGCCTTCACAAAGCAGGCCGGCGTTCTGGCATACGCCAATCCGGCGGTGGGAAGCCTTTCGGGCGCCATGGTGGAAGAGATGCTCAAGCGTCCCGAATTCACCGGCGTCAAGCCTCTGCCCATCAAGGGCATGATCGGCGATGCCATCGTGCGCGGCGATGCCGAATTCGGTGCTGGCGCCATCAGCGAGCATCTGATGGCCAAGGATGCCGAAGTGGTGGGCCGGCTGCCCGACAGCCTGGGCCTGCACATTGATGTTTCGGTGGCGGTGCTGAACATTGCCGCCGCGCCGAATGAGGCGGCGGCTTTCCTGGCCTATGTCACTGCGCCTGCGGCGCAAGCCGTATGGACGGCCGGCGGCATCGACAAAACGCCGTGATTTAGAAAGGCAGCATGCCTTTCGCCTTCCACGCGGTGCGCGCCTGGGGGCTGGTGAGGAATTTGATGAAATCCATCGCCGCCTTGGGATTGGGGCTGCGTGTTGAGACTGCCAGCACCGCATCCATGTGACCGCCCAGCTCGACCGGCAGCGGCGCCACCACCTCGATCTCGGGCTTGTTGAGAATTTCCTGCACCAATTGGATTGCCATCTCGCCTTCGCCGCGCTCCAGGGCGGCGGCGCCTTCGCCCTGCGATGACGGCACCACATTGACGCCGGAAAATTCCGGACGTTTGAGGATATCCGAGATCATGATGCCCTGCATGGTGCCGCCCTTGGGATCGTTGATCATCACGGCCTGCGCACCCTTCAGCACGGCGGCCAGCTTGGCGACGGTGGAGATGTCGGGCTTGGGCGCGCCTTTCTTGACGGCCAGGCCCAGTTCGCCGCGGCCCAGCGGCGTGTAGCTGCCGGGCACCACGCCGCCCTGCAGCATCAGCGTGTTCATCATGTCCATGGGCATGCCGATCACATCGGCGGGTGGATTGTCGTTCTTGATGCTGTCCACCAGCTTGTTCATGGTGGCGCGCACGATGATGGCCTTGTTGCCGGATTGCTTGTTGTAGTCCGCCACCAGCTCGTACAGCGCCGCATTGTAGACGATGCCGGGGCTGATGATGCGGATATCGGCGGCCTGGGCGGCGGCCGGAATCATCAAGGCGGCAAACAAAGCGGCGGAAAACAGGCGCATGATCGGTCCTTATTTGTAAAGAAGAATGGATTGCCAGAAGCCGCATTGATGCGCGGCTTTTATCTGTGCGTTGGTCTGGGTGTGGCGCCAGTCATCGTCCTGCAGGAAATAGGCGGGGGTGTCCGCGACCTCCCGCCACCGCGGCCAGGGCGCATCGCCCTTGCCGTTGGGATTGCCTGCACGCGCGAAGTTCGCCCAGGCGGCGATCATCCTGTCCGACAGTTTTTGCTGCTTCGCCGTCAGCGGCACGCGAACGCCGTCCGGTCCGCCGTGATAGCCGATGAAGACATAGGGAATGTCCCCGGTGTGATAAGCGCCGGCCTGGAAGCCCGTCATCTTCGGGAAATAGGACGGCGCGCTGCGATCATCGAAGCGGTACATATAAAGTGGTGCATGCGGCGCCAGCGCTGCGGCGGCATACTGGCCGCGGCAGGCCAGCATGTCGCTATGGACGAGGTTCCATGCGCCCTGCGCGCCCAGCTTCGCCGTGGGATAGTTCACCTTTAGTGTCGCCACGGTGTTGGCGGGATAGGCCGGCGGACTGCCGCTGGGCCCGGCATTGCCGCCATAGGTTCGGGTCGCATAGCCGTCAAAATCAGCCTGGGTGATGGCGGCGCGGTCCGGTTTGAAATACTGGGCGATGCCGATGGTGAAATTGCCTTCATCCCTTGTGGTGCCCATCATGACCGGCATGCGGTTGAAGGCGCCGGTGCGGAAGGCGTCGATCGCCTGTTGCGGAATGATAGTGCCGTCGATCATCGGCCCGCCGACAAAGGCACTGGTGGCGCTGACGGTGCCCGACAGGGCGGCGATCTTCGCGGCGGGCAGGGCGCGCAGGCATTTGGCGATTTGCGTGTTGCTCCCCATGCATCCGGCGGCATCGGCGAACTTTGTCCCGCGCTCGCGCGCGGTCTTCAGAGGCGCGAAGGGCGAATAGCCGCCGCTTTGGAAAATGGCGCGGTGAAACAGTCCGGCCGCGCCCGGCGAGGTGACATGGGCGGCGGCAGCGCCCGCGCCCGCCGATTGCCCGCCCAGGGTGACGTTCTTGGCGTCACCGCCGAAAGCGGCGATATTCCGCTGCACCCATTTGAGCGCCGCCTGCATGTCCATCAGCCCGTAATTGCCGAAAGCATGACCTTCGCCGTCCAGCGCCGGATGGGCGAGGAAGCCGAACAGGTTCAGGCGGTAATTTAGGGTGACCACGATCAGCTTGCCGTCCTTCGCCAGTTTGCTGGCGTCATAGTCGTTGCTGGCGCCGTCGAAATAGCCGCCGCCGTGAATCCAGACCAGCACCGGCAATTTGGCTTTGGTGTCCGGTGTGAAGACATTGAGATACAGGCAGTCCTCATTGCTGTTGGGCGGTCCGGCGAACGGCCCCAGGGTCGTGACCTGGGCGCAGGTGGGCCCGAAGGCCTTGGCCTGGCGTACCAACGTCCATCTGGCGGCGGGCTGCGGCGGCATCCAGCGCAAATTGCCGACCGGCGGCGCGGCGAAGGGAATGCCCAGAAACTGCTGAACGCCGTTCCTGCTCAGCCCCTCAACGGGTCCTTCGGCGGTTGCGACAGCGGCGGCGGCGCGGCAAGCGCCGAACACGCACAACAGGGCCGCGGTCAACAATGTCCTGCGCAAGTCCCAACCCCATTTTGCTTTTGCAAAGCCTAGGACCGCTTCAGGACCCGTGCAAGGACAGGCAATTTGTCTTACAAGACGTTGCAAAATCCCGGAGGAAATTATGGGCCGTTTCAGGACGCTGGTTTGCTGCACTGCACTCGCCTTGATGGCGGGCGCGGCGCAGGCGGGTGTGATGAATCCCGTTCCCGGCGATCCCATCACCATTGAAAGCGGCAAGCTGTCGGGCACCTTGCTGGACTCCGGCATCCGCGCCTATCTGGGCGTGCCCTTCGCCGCGCCGCCGGTACGCGAACTGCGCTGGCACGAGCCCATGCCGGTCAAGCCCTGGAGCGGCATCTACAATGCCGACACCAAGCTGACCAATTGCTACATCCCGCTGCGCGCTTCCACGCTCAACCATTATTTCGGCGAGCTGCGGTCCAGCGAGGATTGCCTCTATGCCAACATCTGGGTGCCGCCAAACACGCGCGCTGACGCCAAACTGCCGGTGGTGGTTTGGATTCACGGTGGCGGCTTCCAGGAAGGTTCGATCAACTTCGATATCTATGGTGGCCATGAGATCGCGAAGAAGGGCGTGATCTACATGGGCATCAGCTACCGGGTCGGCATCATGGGCAACCTGGCCCATCCCGAGCTGACCAAAGAGTCTGGCCATACCGCATCGGGCAACTGGGGCATGATGGACCAGATCGCGGGGTTGAAATGGATCCAGCGCAACATCGCGGCGTTCGGCGGCGATCCCGCCAATGTCACGGTGCTGGGCCAGTCGGCCGGGGCCATGGCGGTTGACGTCCTGCAATCCTCGCCGCTGGCCAAGGGGCTTTATGCCAAGGTGATTTCGCTGTCGGGCGGTTATCACGGCGTGGCTTCGCCGAATCTGGAGACGCTGAAGGAGACCGAGCAAAAAGGCGTTCAGTTGCAGCAGGCGATGAAGGCGCGCGATGTCGCCCAGATGCGCACCATTCCCGCCGACCAGATCGTCAATATCGCCCGCGATGCCAAGGTCACCTTCAGCGGCCCCACGGTTGATGGCTATCTGCTGCCCGATCATCCGCAGAAAATCTATGCCGCCGGCAAGCAGACCGATGTGCCGATCCTGCTGGCATCGGTGGGCAACGACATCTTCTCCAAGACGCCGGTCACCGACGCCCGCACCCTGGCCGATTATAAAAGCGCCGCCGACAAGCTTTACGGACCCGATGCGGCCCTGTTTCTCAAGCTGTTCCCGGCATCGAACGATGCGCAAGCCGCAAGGCAGGCGCAGGAAGTGGCGCGCATTTCCGGTTTCGGCATTGTGGCGCGTGACTGGGCGAAGGACCATGCCGCGACGGCCAAGTCACCGGCCTGGCTGGTGCAGTACAACCATCCCCATCTCTATCCGCCCGGCGTGGTGATCACCGACATGGACGTGAAAACGGCCGGCGCCTATCACAATTCCGATCTGCCCTTCTGGTTCGGGACGCTGGATGCGCTCAACATCTTCCGCAAGACCCGCGAGTGGACGCCGTATGACTACAAGCTGGCGAACCAGATGATGGATGTAGTGGTGGCCTTCGCCAAGACCGGCAGTCCGGCGACGGCGGACGCCAAAATTCCCCGCTACAATCCCCGGCGCGAACAACGCCTGGTCTTTGGCGAAAGCATCACCATCGAAACCCTCAATCCGCGCCAGGTGGATTTCATCGAATCCCATCCGGCCCGCCGCTAACAAACCTCAGGGAGACTTAGTCATGACAACTCGCCGAGATTTCCTCGCCGGTGCTGCCGCACTGGCCGCCGCCGGTGGCCCCGGCATCAATTCTTCCTGGGCCAACCAGAAAATCCAGCTGGGCATCCAGCTCTATACGGTGCGCGACGACCTCGCCAAGGATTACGAAGGCACCTTGAAGAAGCTGCACGCCATCGGATTGCGCGTGGTACAGGCCAATCTGGTGATGGCTGGCAAGTCGGCCGCCGATCAGCGCAAGCTGTACGACAGCATGGGCTTCACCTGGGACAGCATCCATGCCAGCGGACCGGCGCTGCGCGACACGGCGCAGGCGACCATCGACCAGGCCAGGGCGGTGGGGATCAAGAACATCACCTGTTCCTTCCCGCTCTATCCCACCGACCGCGCAACTTTGATGTCGGGTGCGCCGATCGACGACTGGAAACGCAATGCCGCGATCTTCAACAAGATCGGTGCGCTGTGCAAGGACGCCGGCATGACCTTCGCGTTCCACAATCACAGCATCGAATTCAAGACCATCGAAGGTGTGCCGGTGTACGACACGCTGCTGGCCTACACGGATCCTTCGCTGGTCAGCATGGAAATGGATATCGGCTGGGTGCGCGCCAGCGGCGCAGATCCGGTCGCCTATCTGACCAAGTATCCCAAGCGCTTCACCGCGCTTCACATCAAGGATCTGACCTCCGAAGGCATTCCCAACACCAACAACAAGATGAACAGCGCCATCATTGGCACCGGGGTGATGGACTGGAAACCGACCTTGGCCGCCGCCCGCAAGGCCGCGGTCAGCCGCGCCTATCTGGAAATCGAGGAACCCTACAATCCCTCGCCGCTGGGGATGGTCGAAGCCAGCTACAACTATCTCAAGGGAAAGATCTAGAAGTTCCCTGGTCTGCAAGGCCCGCTGCCCTCGCAGGCGGCGGGCCTTTGGTTTCTCGGCGGAACTTTTCGCGACACGCCCCGCGACCTTTTATGCCTTTCTCAGGCGCGGGGTGCGCGTCATATTTATGGTGGGGACGAAGCGCTTCGAAGGACATCCGGGGCGGATGTTCATGGAAGGCTCGCTGTAAAGGGCGTTCATGTCTGTCGAAGGGTGCCGGGTTCATTCCCGCGTTGCGGCTTGTTGTATCCTGGCTTTGGTCGCGGCAATGGCCTTGCCCGCCACCGTGATGGCCGAAGAGTCGGATACGCAGACCTACTATGACTCCGTACCGGAGTCCGAAGGCATCCTCTGCAAGGATAGCATGATCGAAGAGCCCTATACCGACGAGCTGGAGCCCACGCCGGCTGCCCATGTCGATGGCGGCTGCACGGTCTCCGACTTGCCGATCTCGACCTAAGGCGATTTCTTCAGGGCGCCTGCTACCTTCTTCTTTCCGGAGGCGGGCAGGAGTTTCATCATCAGGATGAAGCCTGACAGCATCAGGCAGATGCTGTTGGATGCCACCAGCGGCCATTCGCGCTTGAGAAGGCCGAAGGCCAGCCACAAAGCGAAGGCCGCCACCGTCAGCAGATACATGCCCAGCGAGATGTCCTGCGTCTTGCGGGACGCTATCACTTTCCAGGCCTGCGGCGCGAAGCTGATGGTTGACAGCGCGGCGGCGGAATAGCCCAGCACCAGTTCGATCAAGCGTGGCCTGTCAGGAACCACAGCAGGATGATGATGGGAATCGGCACGCCGATAAGCCAGAGACAACCAGACCGCATGGGTTTGTCCTTTTTGAAGTTTTTCACTGCTCACAACGTGCGTTGCGCCCGCAGGGTTCCCGCTCAGGAACTTTCCCCGGGGCTGGCCGTTACCGCGCTATCTAATCGTGCGTCATAAAGGAGCGTTCCATGGGCCAAGCCACAAATATCGCAAAGCCGTTTCTTACCGACGTGCAGACCCTGCGCGACCGGGCGCGCAAGAACCTCAATGATGGCGCCATCGGCAGCAACTATGTCGGCGACGTGAGCAAGACCATCGAGATACTGCAGGCAGTGCTGGCCACCGAACTGGTTTGCGTGCTGCGTTACACCATGCATTCCATCGCCGCGTCCGGCATCTCCAGCGAAAGCGTGAAGGCGGAGTTCGCCGTCCATGCCAAGGAAGAGCTGGACCATGTTCACATGGTCGCCGAGCGCATCAACCAGCTGGGCGGCACCCCCAACTTCAATCCCGAAGGCCTGGCCACCCGTTCCGCCTCGCAATATGTCGAGGGCGAAAACCTGGTGGACATGATCAAGGAGAACCTGATCGCCGAGCGCATCGCGGTGGACCATTACCGCGAACTGATCCGCTATTTCGGCGATGACGATCCTGGCACCAAGACCATGATTCAGGGCATCCTGCGGGTCGAGGAAGAACATGCCGACGACATGCATGATCTTCTGGTGGCCCACGAAGGCACGCCGATGTTGCCTGGGTGATTGGCTAAGCCCTACTGCAGCGCAACACTGTAAAAAGCCGCAAGGGCGCGTTCCCGTGCTTGCGGCTTTGCTGTATACAGCTTGCCGTTAAACCAACGGTCCCGTAGCGGCCGGGTTTTTGGGAGGGGTCCTGATGAAATCCACTTTGGCGTCCGCCATTGGTCTTGTGCTTTTGCTTGGCGCGCCGGCATCGGCACAGGTCGCGGCCACCGTGCAGAATGTGCCCGATCTGCCCTATCAGGCCGTGCCCGGCTTCTTCCACGGAATTCCCGCCGGCGACTATCTGGGCGAGATGCAGGGCATCGCCACCAATTCCAAGGGGCATACCTTTGCATTTTTCCGCGGTCCCAATTCGCGGCTGTGGGAATTCGACCAGAGCGGCAAGTTCGTCCGGGAAATCGGCAAGGATTTCTACGGCTTCATGTTCGCCCATTCCGTGCGCGTCGACCGCCATGACAATATCTGGACGGTGGACGAGGGCACCAACGTCGTCACCAAGTTCAATCCGTCCGGCACCAGGGTGCTGATGGTCATCGGCCATCGTCCTGATTCCGCGCAGGGTCCGATCGCCTCGCCCAAGGGCCCCAACGCGCCAGACCAGCGCTATACACTGTGCCGTCCCACCGATGTGGCCTGGGACATGCAGGACAACATCTTCATCTCCGACGGCTACTGCAACAACCGGGTGGTCAAATATGATCGCAACGGCCGCTACCTCGCCCAGAACGGCACGGAAAAAGTCGGCCAGGGCGAGACTGAATACAACCTGCCGCATGGCATCCAGGTGGACAGGACGGGCCATGTCTATGTCGCCGACCGCGGCAATGCCCGCTATGTCGTGCTGGACAATAACCTGAAGTGGAAGACCGCCTATACCAATGTCGGCAGCGCCTGGTCTTCCTGCATCTCCAGCGGTCCGCACCAGTATCTCTTCGCCAACAACGCCAATCCCAACGGCAATCCGGCCGGCAGCTGGTCGCGCACCGGGCAGATCTACAAGATGGAACTGGACGGCAGGGTGCTGGGCAAGTTCGGCTTTGCCGGCAAGCTCGCCCCGGGCTTCCAGGTGGTTCACATGCTCGATTGCCGCAATCCGGATGAACTGATGACCGGCGAGATCGAATCCTGGCGCATGCAGAAGTTTGTTTTGAAGGGGAGCAAGTAACATGAAACGCCTCGCAGCCCTTTTGCTTGCCGCCGCCTGTCTTGCTGTTCCGGTAATGGCGCAGGAAACCGGTTTCACCGCCTCCGAACCACTGCAGCTGCCGCGGGACACCTTCTTCGGCGCCGTCGCCGGCGTGGCCACCAATTCCAAGGGCCATGTCTTCGTCTATTCGCGCACCGGCACGCCGGTCACGACCCTGGGCGGCGCGCGGCCCTTTGTGCGCGGCGGCTCCGAACTCACCCAGTTCGACGCAAGCGGAAAATATGTCCGCGCCGTTGGTAAGAATATTTATGGCGCGCTGGCGGCCGCCGCCGTGCGGGTCGACGCGGGCGACAATGTCTGGATCGTCGACAATTACAGCGGCATGGTGATCAAGTTCGATCCCCAGCTGCGCATTTTGATGATGCTGGGCCGCAAGCCTGAAGCGGTGGAAGTTCCCGCCCAGCCCAATGCCGGCCGCGCCCCTGCCGGCGCACCAGCAGCATCGGGCATGCTGGCCGACCTGTTCGAAGGCCCCACCGATGTGGCGTTCGACGCCGCCGGCAACATCTTTGTCGCCGACGGCACCGCCAATGCCCGTGTCGCCAAGTTCGACCCGACCGGCGTCTTCGTGAAAAGCTGGGGCTCGCGCGGCAGCGGCGAGGGTCAGTTCAGCACGGCGCGCTCCATCGCGGTGGATGCGAGCGGCAATGTCTATGTCGCCGACCGGGGCAACAACCGCATCCAGGTGTTCGACAATAACGGCGTCTTCAAGAGCAGTATCGCCACCGCCGGCGATCCCCAGGCGATCTGCATTTCGCCCGGGGCGCACCAGTATCTCTATGCCTCCAATTCCAATCCCGTGAACGACATCGACAAGGGCGGCGAGATCTACAAGCTGGAACTGAGCGGCAGCGTTGTGGGCAGGATCGGCCATGCCGGCCGCCAACTGAAAGAGTTCAATGGCGTGAATGCGATCGACTGCCGTTCCGCCAATACGCTTTATGTGGCGGAAATGGGCAGTTGGCGGGTGCAGAAACTCGATCTGAAATAAGTGATGCAACGGCGGACATTTCTGGCGGGCGCGGCGGCTTTGGCGGCTGCGCCCGTTTTTGCGGCGGACGCAATCCCGATCATCGATACCCATGTGCATTTGCTGGATCCGCGCCGCCCACAGGGCGTGCCCTGGTCAGGTCCCAGAGGCCAGCCGCCGCAGATCGCCTTGCCGAACACTTATCGCGCGCAGATCGGCGGCACCGGCATCACCGGCGCCATCGTGGTCGAGGCCAGTCCCTGGATCGAAGACAATCTGTGGATACTGGAACGCGCCCAGTCCGACCCGCTGTTCCTCGGCGTGGTGGGAAGCTTGGACCCGTCAAGGGCGGACTTCGGCACCTTTCTTGAGCGCTTCTCCAAACATCCGCTCTGGCGCGGCATTCGCTATGCCCGCGTCTGGACCATGGAGGGCGGCAAGCAGGTCCTGAAACCCGGCATGAGTGACGGCCTGAAATTGCTGGCGCAAACCGGCCAGACCCTGGACATGGCCAATCCGTCCTTCGACCTGTTGCGCGGTGCGCTGCTGGCGATGGATGCGGCCCCCAATCTGCGGGTGGTGATGGACCACATGCCTTCGCTCGATCCCACGCCTCTGACGCAGGCGCTGTACGACTCCCTGATCGGCGAATTGGCGCAGCGCCCCAATTTCTTCATCAAGCTGTCGCAGGTGATGCACAAGGATGCGGGCAACGTCACCGTCACGGCGCCGCGTGCGCGGCTGGACCGGCTGATGCGCGCTCTGGGTGAAGACCGTGTCATGTTCGGCGGCGACTTGCCCAACAGCGTGGGTACCGCGACGATTAAGCAGGCGGTGTCGCATATGCAGGACTATTTCGCCGCCCGCCCGCGCCTTCAGGCCGAGAAGTATTTCTGGCGCAATTCGCAAGCCATCTATCGCTGGGCCCGGCGCGATGCGGCCCAGCCGGGCTGACAAAGTGCCGCGAATTTTGCTGCTAGTGCGAAGGCGGTCTTGTTTTGCGTCCGGGGTCGCGCCCCGCTAGGATCGCGGCAATATCGATAATTTTGGGGAGGGGACGTTGACTCAACCACATTCCACGCGGGGCGCGTGGCTGATTGTCCTGGCATCGCTGATCGCGATGGCCATCTGCGTCTACGACTATTACACGCCCGAAACCGGCCTTATCGGCACCGGCGGCGTGGTGCTGGTGGCGTGTGCGGCCTTGCTGATGCTGCTGGCCTCGCTGGCGATGGCGAAATTCCCCAACCGCTCCCCCCTGCTGCAGACCTTCCTGGTCGTGTCCATCATTCTGGACATCATCGGCTCGTCGGTGGCCGGCTATTTCCTGGAAAGCCCGGTCATCATGGCGGCCCAAGCGCTGGCGCTGGTTGGCTGGCTGATGAACGTGATCGGCAACGCCGCCGACCGCAGTGTTGAGACGGATGAGGTCGAAGATGAAGACTAAGATGAAAACCGCGGCCCTTGTGGCGCTGGGCGCCGCCGCTGCCGCCGCGCTCTATCTGTCGCCCTTCGGCGCGACGGCCCAGAACAGCATGATGATGGCGGCCAGCACCGACCAGGTGTGGGATGCCTTTGGCGGCAACCAGCAGGCGCAGAAATATTCCACCGCCACCCAGATCACGCCCGAGAATGTGAAAAACCTGAAACGGGCCTGGAGCATCCATACCGGCGATGTTTCCAGCGGCGCGCGTTCGACCACTTGGGGCGCCACGCCTTTGTTCGTCAACAACACGGTCTATGTCGGCACGCCCTGGTACCGCATCGTTGCGGTGGAGCCGGATACCGGCAAGCAGAAATGGGCCTATGCCGCCGGCGGATCGGATGGCCCGCCCGAAAATCAGGGCCTGAAGAATCGCGGCGTCGCCTATTGGGCCGCCGCCCTGCCCGAGGGCGGCAAGGCCTGCCAGAAGATCGTCTATATCGGCACCATGACGGGCGAACTGCATGGCGTGGATGCCGACACCGGCAAGCGCTGCGCGGGCTTCGGGAAGAATGGCGTCGTGGACGTCAATGCCTGGCTGACCAAGAACGCCAAGTGGAAGATCGGACTGATCCAGCCGCCCGCCGTCTACAAGGACACGCTGATCCTGGGCTGGGCCGGCAATGACTGGGTCTACAAGACCGAGAATCCCGGGACCGTCTATGGCATCGACGCGCGCACCGGCGCGCTGAAATGGACCTTCAATGCCATCCCGCCCGACATGGAAGACCAGACCGGCACCGCCAATGTCTGGGCTTCGATCTCGGTGGACCCGGAAACAGGCCTTGCCTTCCTGCCGACCTCCTCGCCCAGCCCGAACTATTACGGCGGCGACCGTCTGAAGGAGATGCCCTATGCCACGGCGACCGTCGCGGTGAAGGCCGAAACGGGCGAAGTGGTGTGGAGCCGCCAGCTCGTCCATCACGACATCTGGGACGTGGACACCAACTCCGCTCCCACCCTGGTGGACATCAAGAAGGACGGAAAGGTCATCCCTGCGCTGATCCAGGCGACCAAGATGGGCTTCCTGTTCGTGCTCAACCGCAACACCGGCGAGCCGGTCTGGCCGATCGAAGAGCGGCCTTATCCTGCTTCCGACGTGAAGGGTGAGGTCGCGGCCAAGACCCAGCCTTATGTGCCCTATCCCGAACCCACGATTGCGGACACCATGCCGCCGGTCTCCAAGTTCGCCGACATTGTCAGCTTCGGCCAGTGCAGCCGCTGGAAGGCGCGCCTGCGGGACGAGGGTCGTTACACGCCCCCGTCGGTCCGCGGCTCAATCTCCTGGCCGGCCACATTGGGCGGCGTGGAATGGGGTGGCGGCGCGCTGGATCCTGTCACCAACACCTATGTGGTGAACTCCAACGTGGTGCCGCAGATCTACACGCTGGTTCCGCGTGAGGACGCCAACAGGATCTATGGCGACAAGCAGCGCGACCGGGACGGCTATGCCGCCCAGCAGGGTTCGGCCTATGGCTTCAAGCTGGAGAACTTCCTCAACATCTGGGGCATGCCCTGCTGGGCGCCGCCTTACGGCACGCTGTCCAGCTATGACATGAACACCGGCAAGCTCAACTGGAAGAAGCCGTTCGGCCAGGTCCAGAAATGGGGCTTCTACATGCCGGAAAGCTGGGGCTCGATCACCATCGGCGCGCCGGCGGTGACCAAGGGCGGGCTGACCTTCATTGGCGCCTCGATGGACAGCCGCGTGCGGGCCATCGATACCCGCACCGGCAATGTGCTCTGGAAGCACATCGTGGACTCGCCTGCCGTGGCGCAGCCCGCGATCTATACCTACAAGGGCAAGCAGTATGTGGTGTTCGCCGTGGGCGGCAACGGCATCCTGACCCCCCGTCTGGCCGATCAGCTGGTGGCGTTCGCGCTGCCGAACTGAACAAAGCCTGACGTCTGAAAAAGGCGCCCG
Source organism: Alphaproteobacteria bacterium (assembly GCA_947482125.1). Taxonomy (GTDB): domain Bacteria; phylum Pseudomonadota; class Alphaproteobacteria; order Micropepsales; family Micropepsaceae; genus Rhizomicrobium. Next base: position 2,022 of record CANKIV010000013.1, on the reverse strand, counting down.
CCGGGAAACCGGCGGGCGTTTTTGCTTTTGCTGACGCGTCGCTTGCGCCATGCTGGCGTCAACAAAACAAGGTCTGGGAGGACACAATGGATCTGCGCAAACGCGATTTTCTGGCCGGCTTGGGCCTCACCGCCGCCGGCATCACCGAAGCACTGGCGCAGGCTGCGCCCAAGGGCAAGGACCTTGGCGCGGTGCCGCCGCCGCCGCCGCGCAAGATTCCCCACCGCAAGGTGACGACCAAGAACCTGTTCAAGGTGCCGAACGCCTATCCCAACGGCGTCGCGGTGACGCCCGAAGGTGTCTGGGTCGCCGAACAGAAGGCTGCCGGTTACGGCAATAGCGGCAAGCATGAAAAGGAAGCCGCCTGGCTGTTCGACTGGAAGGGCAACAAGCTGAAGACCGTGATGACCGACTCCTACAACACATCGGGCTTCGCGGTGGGCAATGGTCATCTGTGGATGGGCGCCAATGGCGGACCGCAGGGCATCTATGAAGTGGACATGAACGGCAAGACCGTGTCGCATCGCCAGATTCCACTGGGTCCCAAGGACAATGGCTCCGGCTGCCATGGCCTGACCTGGGCCAATGGCAAGCTCTGGATCGTCTCCAACCGGTTGCGCGGCATTCTGCGCGTGGACCCCAAGACCTGGGCGCCGGAATTCATGATCCCCTTCACCGCCTCGCGCTGGCATGGCTCGGCCTGGGACAGCAGCCATCCCGGCGGCGCGATGTGGATGGTGACCGGCACTTCCGAGATCAACCGCTATATCCGCCAGGCCGACGGCAAGTTGCATCACACCACCACCTGCGGGCTGGTCAAATATGACGCCACAACCGGACAGGTGCTGGAGACGGCGGAATTCCTGGACGGCACCGCCGACGCGCATGGCCTGTTCATGCACAATGGCAAGTTGATTTCCTGCGATGCGGGCGTCGGCCCGCCCGGCTTTGAAGGCACCGGCAGCCCTGCCGCCGGCTATGTTTTCGAGATCGTTTTCGTCTGAGGCTTGCCAACCAGCGGAGCCGGAACCATTGTCCTGCCGAAAGAGGCAGGCAATGGCTGGACCCCGCGACACGGATGCCGGAACAAGGCTGGACGAATGGTCGCCGCGGCTTTTGAAGTCGCGGCTGTACCAGCGTCTGCTGGTGGACATCATCATCGGCGCCCTGGCCCCCGGCGAACAGCTGGACGAGAATGCCCTGGCCAAGCGTTACGGCGGCGGGCTGGCCGGCATCCGCGAAGCCTTGGCGCGCCTGGCGCTGGAAGGGCTGGTGGTGCGCCGCGCCCGCGTCGGCACCTCGGTCGCGCCGCTCGACCTGATGGGCGCGCGGGAAGCCTTTGAAGCGCGCCGCCTGATTGAAGTCCATTGCGCCGGCCTCGCCGCCGCCCATGCCAGCGACGCCGAGATCGCCGGCATCCGCGCCACCCTGGACAGCGGCGAACAGGCGGTCACCGACAATGACGTTGCCGTGCTGGCTGCGATGGACGAGGCCTTTCATGTCGCCGTGGCCGCCGCCAGCGGCAACCGCGCCCTGGCCAAGATGGTGGTGACCCTGCATCACCAGACCGCCCGCTACTGGCTGTATGCCATGCGTGGTCCCACCACCGAGGAAAGCTATGCCGCGCTGAACGAGCATCGCGCCCTGGCCGAGGCCATCGCCAGCCGTGACGTGGCCCGCGCTCGCGCGGAGATGCTGATGGTGCTGGGCGACTTCCCGTCCGAAATGAAGCGCACTTTAGAAGGACGCTAAGTGGGGGAAGGGCGATGACCCAGGGACGCGCCTGGACAACGCTCGGTTTGATGAGCGCGCTGTTCTTCGCCATCACAGCCGCGACCTTCGCCAGCCTGGGTCTGGTGCTGCCCGCCATGGTGGCGGAACTGCATTGGAGCTGGACCGAGGCAGGCTTCGGCTTTGGCCTGCTGGGCGTCTTTTGCGGTATCACCGCCACCGTTCCCGCCACCCTGATCCGGCGTTTCGGCATCCGGGCCACCTTGCTGGCGGGCGCCGCGGTGATGGGTG
>CANKIV010000012.1 GCA_947482125.1 Alphaproteobacteria bacterium | reverse complement strand
TTACCAAGGGATTGCGCTACCACTACGCTACTACGGCAACCGTGGTACTTCGGCACCGTAGCGCCGAACCCTTAACCCAAAATTGCGAAGCAAAAGGGGGTGAAGGGTGCGCTGCTATAACGTAAGGATTCTCCAAAGGAAAGCCGTTTAGGGATGGCCAAATCCTCGCCTGAAAAGCTGGCGGCGGCGCTGCGCGCCAACCTCCTGCGCCGAAAAAAAGGCCCGGCGGCAAGGGGCGCCAAACCGGCCGCCCCCGCCCCCCAGAAGGGTCCGGACAAGCCCCCCAAAAACTCAGCCTAGCCCTGCTTTTTGCCCGACTTTCCCTGGGGCGCCGGGGCGGGCTACAAGGGCTGCCATGGACAGAATTCGCATCCGGGGCGGACACCCCTTGTCAGGGGAAATCCCCATCAGCGGCGCCAAGAACGCTGCCCTCAAGCTCATGGCGGCGGCGCTGTTGACCGCCGAACCCCTGACCCTGACCAATGTGCCGCGGCTGGCCGATGTGCGCGCCATGGCCGAGCTGCTGGCCAGCTTCGGCGTCAAGATTCAGGTGACCCTGTCGGGCAATTTCGGCGAAGGCGACACCATGCGCCTGGAAGCCGCGACGATCACCAGCGCCTTTGCCTCCTACGACATGGTCCGCAAGATGCGTGCGAGTTTCCAGGTGCTGGCGCCGCTGCTGGCGCGCGAGGGCGCGGCCAAGGTGTCGCTGCCCGGCGGCTGCGCCATCGGTGCGCGCCCCGTGGAACTGCACCTCAATGCCCTGGAAGCGATGGGCGCCCAGATCGACCTGGCGGAAGGCTATGTCACCGCCACGGCCAAGGGCGGCCTGAAGGGCGCGGAGATCGTGTTTCCGTTCGTCTCGGTCGGCGCCACCGAAACCGCGATGATGGCGGCGACCCTGGCCAAGGGCACCACCAAGATCGTCAATGCCGCGCGCGAGCCGGAGATCATCGACCTGGGCAATTGCCTGATCGCCATGGGCGCGGAAATCTGGGGCCTGGGCTCCAGCGAGATCACCGTGCAGGGCGTCGAGAAATTGCACAGCGCGGCGCACCGCGTCATGCCCGACCGTATCGAGACCGGCACCTATGCCATCGCCGTCGCCATCGCCGGCGGTGACGTCGAGCTGGTCGGGGCGGCGCCCGACACCATCGCCTCGCTCAACGCATTGCTGGTCAAGAGCGGCGCCACAGTCACCGCCACGCCGCGTGGCATGAAGGTGCAGATGAATGGCGGCCGGCCCAAGGCGTCCGACATCACCACCGCGCCCTATCCGGGATTTCCCACCGACCTGCAGGCCCAGATGATGGCGCTGATGGCGGTGGCCGACGGCACCTCGGTGATCCGGGAAAAGATTTTCGAGAACCGCTTCATGCATGTGCCGGAACTGGCGCGCATGGGGGCGCAGGTGCGCATCGACGGCGACACCGCCACGGTGCGCGGTGTGGAAAAGCTGAAGGGCGCACAGGTGATGGCCACCGATCTGCGCGCCTCGGTCAGCCTGGTGCTGGCGGGCCTGGCGGCGGAAGGCGAAACCGTGGTGGGACGGATCTATCATCTGGACCGCGGCTTCGACCGGCTGGAGGAAAAACTCTCCCGCGTCGGCGCCGATATCGCGCGTGTCAGCGAATGAGCAGGCTGAAACTGGCGGCTGCCGATGCCGAGGATCTGGGAATCCTGTCGGCGCGGCTGCAGGACGCCGTGGCGCAACTGAAGAATGTCACCTGGCTGCCGAAAAAGCGGCGCTTCGCGGCAGTGGTGAACCGGCTGCAATGGGAAGCGGGTGGCAAGACGCGGGTGCGCGCCGGGCTGCACTTTGACGGCGTGCTGAAGGTGCAGTCGCAGAAGGTCAAGCTGGGCGCGGGCGAGGCGATCGTGTCGTTGCTGGCGCTGCGCTTTGAGCCCAATGGCGGCGAAGACCCGGGCGGGATCATTGAAATCGTGCTGGCCGGCGGCGGCGCCTTCCGCCTGACGGTGGAATGCATCGATGCCGAGCTGGCCGACATGACCGGCCCCTGGGCGGCGTGCGGCAAGCCCGATCACGAGGGTTCTTCTCAATCGGACGATTTGTGATGGCCCGCAGGCTCGACGCCACCGACAAGGATTTCGCGGCGGATTTCCAGAAATTGCTCTTCGCCACCCGCGAGGACGAGGAAGACGTTGCGCTGGTGGTGAAGACGATCATCGCCGATGTGCGGGGGCGCGGCGACGCGGCGCTGGTGGAGCTGAGCAACAAGTTCGACCGCGCCGGCGTCACCCTGGAAAGCCTCAAGCTGCAAGATTCCGAGATCGAAGCCGCGCTGGCCAAGGTCAGCAAGGCGCAGATGGGGGCAATTGACACCGCCGCGCGGCGGATCGAGTCCTATCACAGGCGCCAGCTTCCCGCCGATGAACGCTTTACCGACGAGACCGGCGCGGTGCTCGGCTGGCGCTGGACCAGCGTGGACAGTGTTGGCCTGTATGTGCCGGGCGGCACCGCCTCCTATCCATCCTCTGTACTGATGAACGCCATTCCCGCCCATGTCGCGGGCGTCAAGCGCATCGTCATGGTCACGCCCGCCTCGGGCGGCAGCATCAGCCCGCTGGTGCTGGCGGCGGCCCGCCGCGCCGGCATCACCGAAATCTACCGCATCGGCGGGGCGCAGGCGGTGGCGGCGCTGGCCTATGGCACCCAAAGCATTGCGCCGGTGGACAAGATCGTCGGCCCCGGAAACGCCTATGTCGCCGCCGCCAAGCGCGAAGTGTTCGGTCAGGTGGGGATCGATTCCATCGCCGGGCCTTCCGAGATTCTGGTGGTGGCTGACGGCCAGAATGATCCGGAATGGATTGCCGCCGATCTTCTCAGCCAGGCCGAACATGATGCCTCGTCGCAAAGCATCCTGATCACCGACGATGCCGGTTTTGCGGACAAGGTTGCCGAAGCGGTGACACGCCAGATCGCGATTTTGCCCCGCAAGGACATCGCGTCCAAAAGCTGGAACGACAATGGCGCCATCATCACGGTGGCGAAGCTGGATGACGCCGTGGCGCTGGCGGACGCCATTGCGCCCGAGCATCTGGAAATCGCCACCGCCGATCCGGAAGGTTTTTCCAAGAAGGTGCGTCACGCCGGCGCCATCTTCCTGGGACGGCACACGCCCGAAGCGATGGGCGATTACATCGCCGGTCCCAACCATGTGCTGCCGACCTCGCGCACGGCGCGGTTTTCGTCCGGCCTGTCGGTGCTGGATTACATGAAGCGCACCACCCTTTTGGGGCTGGACGCGCGCAGCATGGCCGCCATCGGACCCGATGCCCTGATCCTGGCGGAGTCCGAAGGGTTGGAAGCGCATGCGCGTTCCATTGCCGCGCGCCTCAACCGGAAAGACTGACGTGGATTTCCGGCTGTCGGCGATCATTCTCGACGAAGCCAGTGTCGTGCATCGCAGCCGCGCCATCGAGCAGGAACGCGAAGTCGCGATCTATGACCTGCTGGAAAAGAACAGCTTCCGGCTGGAAGGGTCCGGCAGCGGCCCCTACCAACTCACCCTGGGGCTGGAAGAAAACCGCCTGGTGATGGATGTGCGGCTGGAAGACGGCAGCAGCCATGGCCGGGTGCTTCTGTCGCTGACGCCGCTGCGCAAGGTGGTGAAGGATTATTTCCTGATCTGCGAAAGCTATTACAAGGCGATCCGCACCGCACAGCCCTATCAGATCGAAGCCCTGGATATGGCGCGCAAGACACTGCATGACGAAGGCGCAACAGAATTGCAGAAGCGGCTGGAGGGCAAGGTCGAAACCGACTTCGACACCGCGCGGCGGCTGTTCACGCTGGTCTGCGTGCTGCAGATGCGGGGTTGATGTGGCTCCTGACTCACAAAAAGTGGGCGCTGTCCTTTTCGCCTGCACCATGAATGCCGTGCGTTCGCCCATGGCTGCGGCGCTGATGCGCCACCTGACCTCCAAGGGTGTCTATGTGGAATCGGCCGGCGTGCGGGCAGGCGCCCTCGACCCGCTGGCGGTGGAGGCGATGGAGGAGATCGGGCTGGAGATCGGCCAGCACAAGCCGCGCCGGTTCGAAGACCTGGAAGACGGCAGTTTCGACCTGGTGATCACCCTGTCGCCCGAGGCTCAGCACAAGGCGGTTGAGATGACCCGCACGGCGGCCACCCAGGTGGAATACTGGCCGACCATGGACCCCACGGCGGTGGACGGCTCGCGCGAACAGCGCCTGGCGGCCTACCGGGCGGTGCGCGACCAGCTTCTGGAGCGCCTGAAACAGCGTTTTTCGGCCCCTTCTGCGTCGCATACCTGAGGAAAAGGCCCTGAAACGCCTTGCTTTTCGGGCTTTTCCCCCCTATCTGACGCAACCGTCACAGACTTAAGAGGACCCATTGGCCAAAGAAGAATTGCTGGAGTTCGAGGGCATCGTCGAGGAATTGCTGCCCAATGCGACCTTCCGCGTGAAGCTGATCGCCAATGAACACATCATCATCGCCCATACCGCGGGCAAGATGCGCAAGAACCGCATCCGCGTGCTGACCGGCGACAAGGTGATGATCGAGATGACGCCCTACGATCTCACCAAGGGCCGTATCACTTATCGGTTTAGATAAGGCAGTGCTGGTTCTTGCCAGCGAGAGCCCACGCCGCGCCGCGCTGCTGGCGCAGGTGGGCATCGTTCCCGATCACATTCTTCCCGCCGCCATCGACGAAAGCGTCCGCAAGGGCGAACAGCCGCGCCTGCATGCCTTGCGGCTGGCCACGGAAAAAGCCCGCGCCGCGCAGGACAAATGGACCGGCGCGCCGGCCTTTATCCTGGCCGCCGATACGGTGGTGGCCTTGGGGCGGCGCATCCTGCCCAAGGCCGAAGACCAGGCGCAGGTCGCTGCCTGCCTGACGCTGCTGGCGGGCCGCCGCCATCAGGTGATGACGGCGGTGGCGCTGATCGCCCCCGATGGAAAGCTGCGCACCCGCATGGCGCTGACCCGGGTTTCGATGCTGCGCCTGACCGGCGATCAGATTGCGCGTTATGCCGAATGCCGCGAAGGCGAGGGCAAGGCGGGCGGCTATGCCATCCAGGGCCGCGCCGAAAGCTTCATCAGGGATATCTCCGGCAGCTATTCCAACGTGGTCGGCCTGCCGCTGGCGCTGACCGTGTCGCTGCTCAGGGGGTGCGGCCATGGCTAAGTGCCCGCTGTGCGGCAAGCCCACCGAGGCTCGCTTCAAGCCTTTCTGTTCCCGGCGCTGCGCCGACCTTGATCTGGGCCAATGGCTGAAGGGCGGCTATGCCATTCCAGGGGCCCCGGTGGACCCGGCAAGCCCTTCAAATCCCTCGGAAACCGACCCGGACGAGGAATAGCGCCGGGGCGCTGGACAGGGCAGGGACCATCGCCTAATAAGCCCGTCCCGCCAGCGCGCGGTACCGCTGTGCCCAGGTAGCTCAGTCGGTAGAGCAGTGGATTGAAAATCCACGTGTCGGCAGTTCGATTCTGTCCCTGGGCACCATTCGCATCACCGGCCTTCATCCTTTCAAGGCTTTAGAAGCCAAAACTGTCCCACTCAGTTCGACGGCTTCGGAAAATGGGACACTTCCGTTCCTATTTCCTTCCGCCACCATTTTGCGGATGGCCGCGTCTCCGAGACGAACATTGTTCGCGGCTCGCGTGTAGCAATTCACATGCCTTGAGGTGCGGTGGCCGATGCTTACAACTCATACTCTGGCGGCGGTCGCTCAGAATGAACGGGAAATGATCGCCGCAGGCTGCGGCCCATCCTGATGACCAGCTTCGCCTTCATCATGGGCGTGGTGCCGCTGGTTCTGTCGAGCGGCGCTGGCGCGGAGGTGCGTCATGCCATGGGCGTGGCGGTGTTCTCAGGCATGCTGGGCGTCACCTTCTTCGGGCTTTTCCTGACACCGGTTTTCTACGTGCTGATGCGCGAGCTGGAGAAAATCGTCACCCGCACCCAGGCCGTGCATCACCACATCTAATCCGGGAATTTTCCATGCTGGTTTTCGTTTCCAATATCGCCGCCATTTCGCTGGCCACCTTGTTCGCTTTTGCCGCGGTCCTGCATCTCGCCGCCCCGCGCCCCTTGCGGGACGGCTATCGCCGCTGGCAGTTCGCGCCCGGCTTTTATTATGTGGCCGGCATCGCGCAGCTGTTCGCGGCAGTGTTCCTGGCGGTGCCCCAGACCCGCATCTGGGGCGGTATCCTGGCGGCGGTGATTCTGTTCGTGGCGGTGACGTCCTTGCTGAATCACCGCAAATATCTCTATGCGCTGCCCGCCATGCTGGCGATGCTGGCGATTGCGCCGGCGCTGGCGGCGCCGGTCTGAAGCTTCAGCCCGGCTGATTGCGCGGGGCTGACCGGAAAAGCCGGCATCCAGCCCCGAAAATCTTCGCAAAATGTCGTTTCCCCCCAGCCGCGGCAGCCAACCGGCTGGACCGGGTCTGCTTCGCAGCGTAAATTCCCGGCAAAATATAGCTATAAAATCAAGGGACTGGGCTGACAGCATGTCACCGATAATCAAGCGCAGCGGATTTGCCGTCGGCGTTGTTGCCTGTGCGGGTCTTGCTGGCGTTGCATTGTTTGGCAACGCCACCGCCGACACCCTGCCGCCCGCGACCCGCATGGCGCAGGTCGCGCCGCAACCGGTGTCGACAACCACGGCAGGCACACCCACGACGGCCGACCGCAAGGCCATGCTGGTGCAGTATTGCGCCGGCTGTCACAACGACAAGAGCAAGACCGCGAACATGTCGGTGCTGCCACTGGATGCCGATCATCTGGGCGCGCACAATGATACCTGGGAAAAAATCCTGCGCCGCCTCAGCCTGGGCGAGATGCCGCCCCGGGGCATGAAGCGTCCCTCCAGGGAACAGATCGCCGATTTCACCCACTGGCTGGCGTCGTCGCTGGACGGCATGTCCGCCGCCGCGCCCAATCCGGGCCGCGCCACCTTGCGGCGCCTGAACCGCACCGAGTACGGCAACGCGGTGCGCGATCTGCTGGGGCTGGACATCGACCTGAGCAAGGATCTGCCGGTCGATGACATGGGCTATGGCTTCGACAATATCGCCGACGTGCTGACGGTCTCGCCGACCCTGATGGACCGCTACATCAATGTTGCCGGCAAGGTCAGCCGCCTGGCCACCGGGTTGGCGTCGCGCACCCCGGTCACCACCGATTATAAGGTCACCAAGGACCTGTTCGAGAACGCCTTCGGCATCGCCGCTTATAATGAGCGCGCCAGCGACGACCTTCCGGTGGATTCGCGCGGCGGCGGCTCGTTCAAGTTCTACGCGCCCTATGACGCAACCTATACCATCCAGCTGTACCTGAACGCCGGTACGCAAACCGAGTCCGAGATCGACGCCAACAACCGGTATGAGGTGAAGACGTTCCTGAAAGCCGGTCCCCGCATCATCGGCGCCTCCTTTCCCCGCAAGCTGACCCTGGAACAGGTCCTTATTCCCAGGACGACCAAGGGCCCGCGCGTGGGCACATCGCCAAATGTGGTGCAGCTGCCGCTGGATGTTCAGGTTGATGGCGCCCTGGTGCAGCAGATAACCGTGCCGTCGGTCGCCCAGGGCCCCAATGTCGCGCAGGATTTCTACATGCGCGACATCATGCAGATTTCCGTCGCCGGCCCGTATGACGTGAAGGGGCCCGGCGATACCGCCAGTCGCCGCACCATCTTTGTCTGCCGCCCTTCCGCCGAACTGGCGGAAACCGCCTGCGCCAGAAAGATACTGGCCTCGCTGGCCCGCCGCGCCTATCGCCGGCCGGTGACGGACAGGGACATCGGCCGATTGATGAAGACCTATGATGCCGGCCGTCAGGACGGCGGCTTTGAGCACGGCATCGAGGCGGCGCTGGAAGAAGTCCTGGTGTCTCCGAACTTCCTGTTCATGCGCGAAAGCACGCCGCCGAATAGCGCGCCGGGCAGCGTGAACAAGATCAGCGATGTCGAGCTTGCGACCCGGCTGTCCTTCTTCCTGTGGAGCAGCATTCCCGACAACCGCCTGCTGGCGCTGGCGGAGCGCGGCCAGCTGTCCAGGCCCGCAGTCCTGAAGCAGCAGGTCACGCGCATGCTCCGCGATCCCCGGGCCAGGGCCTTGACGCAGAATTTTGCCGGTCAGTGGCTGCACCTGCGCCGGCTGGAGTATCAGCGCCCGGACAGGCGGAATTTCCCTGGCTTTGACGAGCGCCTGCGCGCGGCGATGCTGACGGAAACCCAGATGTTCTTTGACGGCGTGGTGCGGGGTAATCGCAGCGCGCTGGAATTCCTCGATGCCGATTACACCTATGTGAACCAGCGCCTCGCCGAGCATTACGGCATTCCCGGCGTCTATGGCACATCGTTCCGCAAGGTGAAGCTGGACCCGGCGCTGCATCGCGGCGGGCTGCTGGGGCAGGGCGCGATCCTGACGGTCACTTCTTATAATGACCGCACCTCCGTGGTTCTGCGCGGCAAGTGGATCCTGGACAATCTGCTGGCCGCGCCGCCCCCGCCCCCGCCGCCGAACATTCCCGCCCTGAACGAGGCCAAGAACGGCAAGCTGCTGAGCGTGCGCGAACAGATGGAACTTCACCGCAGCAACCCGGTATGCGCCTCCTGCCATTCCAAAATGGACCCGCTGGGCTTCAGCCTGGAAAATTACGATGCGGTCGGCGCCTGGCGCGCCGGCTATGCCGGCCAGAAACTGGACGTCACGGCCGTGCTGCCGGACGGCACCAAGTTCGAAGGCCCAAAGGGCCTGCAGGGCATTCTGCTGGCCCGCAAGGACCAGTTCGTCGAAGCCTTTACCGAACGCCTGATGACCTACGGGCTGGGACGCGGCCTGGAGGCCTACGACATGCCCGCCGTGCGCAAGGTACGTTACGCGGCCGCCAAGGATGATTTCCGGATGAACACCATCATCATGGAAATTGTCCAAAGCGTGCCCTTTGCTATGAGAAGGACTCCCGAAAGATGATCATTCGAAGCAAACCAATGGCCCGCCGCACCGTTTTGCGCGGCATGGGCGCCACCCTGGCGCTGCCTTTGCTGGAAGCCATGATGACCAGCGCCAGCGCGGCGGAGGCCGCCGCCAAGACGCGGATGCGGCTGCAGGTCATTTACATGCCCAATGGCATGATGATGCCGAACTTCACGCCTGCCCAGAAAGGCGAGGGCTATGCCCTGAGCCCGATCCTCAAGCCGCTTGAACCTTACCGGGAGAAATTCACGGTCATCAGCGGTCTTGCGCACAAGCAGGCCGAGGCGCTGGGTGACGGCGGCGGTGACCACGGACGCTCCTGCGGATCGTATCTGACGGGTGTCCATGTCAAGAAGACCGAGGGCGCGGACATCACCTCCGGTCCTTCGATGGACCAGATCGTTGCCCGGCAGTTCAGCGAACAGACCCAGATTCCGTCGCTGGAACTGGGCCTGGATCCGCCCAGCCTGGTGGGAAGCTGCGACACCGGCTACAGCTGCGCCTATACCAACACCTTGTCGTGGCGGACGGCCTCCACCCCGCTGCCCGTCACCATCAACCCGCGCGAAGTCTTCGAACGCATTTTTGGCGACGGCGACAGCCTGGATGCCAGAAGCCGCCTGATGCGGCTGAAGCGGCAGGCCAGCATTCTGGATTCGGTGGCGGAAGATGCGCGGGCCCTGTCGGGTTCCATGGGCGCCGACGACAAGAAGAAGATCGAAGAATACATGCAGTCCATCCGCGACATCGAGCGGCGCATCCAGAAGATGGAACAGGGCGGCCCGAGCGCGGCCGCGCTGCCGGCCTATGCCCGCCCGTCCGGCATTCCGGATTCCTTCGAGGACTATGCGCGCATGATGATCGACCTGCAGGTTCTGGCCTATCAGGCGGATATGACCCGGGTCGGAACCTTCATGGTCGGGCGCGAAGTCAGCGGCCGCAGCTATCCCGAAATCGGCGTTGCCGATGCGCACCATCCGCTCAGCCACCATGGCAATGATCCCGAAAAGATCGCCAAGCTGACCAAGATCAACATCCTGCACATGGAGCAGGTCGCCTATTACCTGAAGCGGATGAGCGAGACGAAGGACGGCGAGGGCACGCTGCTGGATCACAGCATGCTCCTGGCTGGCGCCAGCCTGGCCGATTCCAACAGCCATCAGCACACCAACCTGCCGGTCATTGTCGCGGGTGGCCTGGTCAAGGGCAATCAGCACATGGTGGTGTCGGAAGATACGCCCATGACCAACCTGATGCTTGCGATGATGGACAGGCTGGGTGTGCCGCAGGACCGGCTCGGCGACAGCACCGGCCGTCTCGCCGGGCTGACCGCTTAGTTTTGAGGGCAGACGCCATGAAAAAAGCGCTCGGATTTTTTGTTCTTGTCCTGGGCGCCGCCCCGGCGGCGGCTGGCGTTCCGGAGGAGCGGCTGGCGCAGGCGGTGCGGGCAAACGAGCATGCCCTTATAAAGAGCCTGCTGGCAGGCAAGGCCAATCCCAACGTCCCGCTGGCGGACAAGTCCACGTCTCTGATCTGGGCCGTCGATCGCCAGGACGCGCAGTCTGTGCAGTTGCTGCTGGCGGCAGGCGCCAAGCCCGACACAGCCGATATCCAGGGCGCGACGCCGCTGGCTCTGGCCTGCGAGCTGGGAAACCCCGACATCGTCACCAACCTGATCAAGGCTGGCGCGAACGCACAAACGGTACGCCCGGACGGCACATCGGCGCTGTCTTTGTGTGCGGCGGCGTCTACGCCCGCCGCGGTGGGCGCGCTGATCGCAAAAGGCGCCATGGTGAATGCGGCTGACGCGCAAGGGCTGACGCCTCTGATGTGGGCGGCGGCAAAGGGCAATGCCGGCACCATCACGTTCCTGGCCAAGCACGGCGCCAACCCGAACGCGGTCGCGGCCAAGGGCTTCACGCCGCTGTTCTTTGCGCTGAAGAGCGCGAACCCCAGCGCACCGGTGGCGTTGCTGGAGGCTGGTGCGGATTTCAAGGTCCGGCTGCCGGACGGCACCACCGTGGCCGAAGCCGCGGTGCTGAAAAACGACATGGCCTTTGCCAGGCGGGTGGTCGATCTGGGCGCGGACCTGACCCTGCGTGACGGCGAAGGGCGGCAACTAATTCACGTCGCCGCTGCCAGCGGCAATCCCGAGCTTGTGACCTACCTGCTTTCCCAGGGCGCGGATGCGAATGTATTAAGCCAGCCCGCACCGCCTCCGCCGCGCCGGACCGCGCCGGTCCAGGTGGCGGGCGCCGGTGGTGGCAGCGTTGGTGGCAACAACGCCAAGGGTCTGGCGATCGCCGACGGCGCGATCAAGGCTCCGCCCGTGGTGCTGTATCCCACGCCGCCCTTGCTGTTCGCGGCAAAGGCCGGGTCGGCCGATGTCATGAAGGCACTTGTGGCCGGCGGCGCCAAGCCGGATATCCGGGCGCAGGACGGCATGACCCTCACCATGGCCGCGGCCTATGGCGGCAACCTGGCCGCCGTGAAATACGCGCTGGAGCTCAATCCCGATGTGACGGTCAAGGACACAAGCGGCAAGGGCGTCATCCATATGGCAGTGTCGAACCCGCAGTCGCAGGACCCCGAAGCGGTGATCGCGTATCTGGCGGACAAGGGCGCAAAGCTGGATGCCAAGGATAATCGCGGGCGCATGCCTTCGGATTCCGTCCAGGAAAATATCCGCGAATTCTACAACGCCCAGCTCAAGCAGCGCGGCATCGATCTGGATCGGCTGGGTCCCGCGAACGCGTCCGCGGTCGCAGCCGCAAACGCCGCGAACTGACAGCGCCATTCACCGGAAGGCGGGGCGGGCATGAAGCCCTGGATTACTCTGGATACCGCTGAGGTACCGGGCGGCGGCGAATTCCGGCTGCTGCGGCGCGACCGCGAATTTTCGATCATGGTCGGCTCCAACACGCTGATGAACAGCCGCATGAGCGGTTCGGAGATCGCGCTGGCCGAGCTGGCCTGCGATCGCCTGCGCGGCCGCCGGAATTGCCGTGTGCTGATCGGCGGCTATGGCATGGGCTTCACCCTGCGCGCCGCCCTGGCCGGGCTTGGCAGGGACGCCCGCGTGATCGTCGCCGAACTGGTGCCGGCCGTGGTGACATGGGCGCGCGGGCCCATGGCCGAATTGACGGGCAGCTCCCTCAATGATCCGAGAGTCACCATCCGCGACGGCGATGTGTGGGACGTCATCGCGGCGGAACGCGCCGGCTTCGACGCCATCCTGCTCGATGTGGACAATGGTCCCGACGGTCTCAGCCAAAGCGTCAATGATCGCCTGTACGATCTGCGCGGCCTGCAAGCCGCGCGCAGGGCGCTGCGACCGGGCGGATTGCTGGCCGTCTGGTCGGCGGCGCCCAGTGCGGCCTTTACCGCGCGTCTGGGCCAGGCGGGTTTCGCCGTGGACGAGATCAAGGCGCGCGCCAACAAAAGTCGCGGCGTTCGGCATGTCATCTGGGCGGCGACAAACAAGGCCTAGCCGCCCCTTGCGCGCATAACCCGCGAAAATTCCAATTGAATCAAGGCCCGCCGGGTGATTTGACTCAGGCAGCTTCGTCCCCCACGCTTGCGCGGCTGGATCGCGGCGGGGCTTAGAAAAATTACCAAAAGACGTGTGGCGTAGGGGGTATCTCCTCGCCCTTGTCGAGCCTTCGCAGATCCAGCGGGGTGCAACGGGGAGCTTGCGATGAAACACCGTCATTTGCTCGTGGCCATAGCGCTGTGCGTTGCGCTGCCGGTCCTGAACTCCAGCGCCCAGTCGGGATTGCCACCAATCCGAAGCTCCAGCGGCATAGGGCAGGGGGCGGATGCCGAATTCATGCGCGCCAAGGGCGCCAATCCCAACACGCTCGATTTCACGGTGGACGAAGCCACCATGGCGGGCCTCTCCGTCTCGCCCAAGGGCAACGCCGTTGTCTTCGATCTGCTGGGTCACATCTACCGTCTTCCCATCAATGGGGGCGTTGCGGAATCGCTGACCCAGGACAGCGGGATCGCCGTCAATGCCCATCCGCGCTTTTCGCCCGACGGCAACCGGATCGTGTTCGTTTCCGACCGCGGTGGGCAGGACAATCTGTGGGTGATGAACGCCGATGGTTCGAACGCCCGGATTCTCTATAGCGATCCCATGATGCGGTTCACCGATCCGGCCTGGTCGCCGGACGGCAAGACCATTGTCGCCGTACGCAACCTGGCGTCGCCAGGGCGCGGCTGGCATCGCCGCACCTGGGCGCTGGCGCTGGTGCCGGCCAGCGGCGGCAAGCCGCGCGAATTGCTGGCGGGGACCTCCAACGAATATTACGCGCCGACCTTTTCGCCCGATGGCCGCCATGTCTATTTCCATTCCGCCGTCATGGCGTTTCGCGGGCTTTCCATCTTCCAGTACCACCAGAAGATAAAACGCATCGAGCTGGCGACCGGCAAGATCGAGACCATGACCAGTCCCGAGCTGCCTGATACGACCAAGGACCAGATCGCCTCGCCCTGGGTGATGGCCTATCACGAGCTGCCGGAGCGTTCGCCCGCCGAGATGGAGCCGCATCCCGATCCGTCGGGCCGCTATATCGCCTATGCCAGGGAAATGCCGGAAGGCACTACCTTCTGGCGCCGCCATCACCTGAAAGGCACCACCGCGCTGGTGCTGCTGGATACAAAGACCCGGACCGAGAGGGTGCTGGTCGATCCGGTCACCCGCGATGTCTCGCGTTCCCATGCCTATTATGTTGACACCCAGATGCCCGGCCATGACTGGACCCCCGACGGCAAATCGGTGCTGTTCTGGCGCGAAGGCCATCTCTGGAAGGTGGATGTGGCGAGTAACGCGGTCACCCGGATTCCCTTTACCGCGCGCTACCAGCGCACTGTCAGCGAGCTGGTCAAACCCAGGCTCGACGCTGCCAATGCCGTCAATTTCACTCCGCGCCTTTATATGTGGCCCGCTCTGTCACCCGACCGGCGGACGCTGGTGTTCGGCGCCATCGGTCGGCTCTGGCGGAAGGACATGGCGGGCGGTGCGGCAACGCCGCTGATCGCCGGTGACGGCAAGGGGCCGGCCGAGTTCGCGCCGGCCTGGTCGCCGGACGGCAGCAAGCTCGCCTTCGCCACCTGGCATGACGAAAAGCTGGGGGCACTGCATGTGCTGGATGTCGCCAGCGGCAGGATCGTGCAGAGTTGCGCCGGACCCACCGCTTTCATCCATCCCAGATGGGAAATAGGCGGCACCCTGGTGGTGACCGCACGCAGCGTCGCGCCCACCGAGGGTTCGCCCTGGGATGGGGCAGGGTGGGAATTACGCCGCCTCAATCCCGCCGGTTGCGCCGAAACCAGGATCACTTCGCTGGTGTTCAGCCAGCCGGCCGGGATCCTGGCCGATGGGCGCATTTCCTTCACCCGCCAGAGCCGCTCCAAAAATCCCATGGTGATGATGGAGCCGTTCCCGGGCGAGGACACGATCTCGCGCGTGTTCGAGGTGGTCTCGATCGCGCCGGGCGGCGGCGATGAGCGCGTGCATGCGCTGCTGCCGCCGCGCGCCGGCGCCGGCAACAGTCCGGCGCTGCGTCCCAATGCCGACGCCGTGCTGTTCGAGAGCGGCCAGCGCCTGTTTCACCAGCAGCTTTCCGCCGTGAAGCCGGGCTCCGTCATCCCGGTTCAGGCCAATGACATGGTCAAGGGCCGCACCCGCCTCGATCCCAACGGCTTTTCCGGCGCCATGTCGTTCAGCCCCACCGAAGTGCAGCTGATTTCCGGCAACCGCTTTGTGCTGGTGAACACCGTCACGGGCCAGAAGACCGAAACCACGCTCCAGGTCACGGTGCCCAACGCGCCCGCGCCCGGCCGCCTGGCATTGGTCGGCGCCAAGATCATCACCATGGAAGGCAACCAGGTGATCGAAAAAGGCAACATCATCGTCGAGAAAGGCAGGATCCTTTGCGTCGGGCAATGCCAGCCAGCCGCCGGCGATACCGTCATGGAGATGGGCGGCAAGACCATCATTCCCGGACTCGTTGATATGCACGCCCATATTGTCGGGAACGAGGGGGCCGATGACGGCGTCGCCATGCGCCGCCATATGCGCCTGTCCATCGCCCTGGCCTACGGCGTGACCACGGTACGTGATCCTTCGGGCAGCAACACCGGTCACGCGCTGCTTCGCGACCTGGCCGAGACCGGCTATGTGCTGGGTCCGCGTACCTATGGCACCGGGAAAGTTGTTTCCGAAGGCGGGTTCATCGGCCTGGGCGATCATGTGCGCATCGATAATATGGACGATGCCCGCTACCATGTTTCGTCGCGATTGGCGGTCGGCATCGAGTCCCTCAAGAACTTCCGGGTCGCCAACCGCAAGAAGCATCAACATCTGATCGAGGCGGCGCGGGAGCACAATATGCCGGTGACGGCGGAAGGCGCCTCGCCGATCCTGGCGCTGGGTTTCGCCATGGACGGCCAGACGGGCTGGGAGCATGCCATCGCGGCGCTGCCTCTGTTCAAGGACATGACGACCTTCTTCGCCAAGACCGGCGTCACCCATTCGCCGACCATGACCATCATCGGCTGGCCGGACGGGACGCAGACCTACTTCAGGCCCTATGCGCATCTGGAAAAGGACCCGATGTACCGCTACGTCGCCTCCAAATCCTTCATCGCCAGCCGCAATGTCCGTTCGATGGTGGAGCAGCCCAAGGAACGCTTCTGGCATCCGGTCTATGCCGAGGCGTCCGCCGACATTCAACGCGCCGGCGGTTATGTCACTTCCGGCGAGCATGGCGAGCAGCCGGGCATCGGCACCCATTGGGATATCTGGACCTTCGCCGACGCCATGACCGAGATGGAAGCGTTGTACACCGCCACCGTCGCGGGGGCGCATTTCCTGGGGGCGGAGGACCAGATCGGTTCGCTCAAGGCCGGCAAGCTGGCCGACCTTGTGGTGCTCAACAGCGATCCCCTGCGCAATATCCGCAACACCGCCGATATCGCCTATGTGATGACGGATGGCCGCCTGCTGCAGCGCTCCACCCTCGACCAGGTCTGGCCGCGCAAGGTGCCCATGGGTTTCCGCCCCTGGTCGCGCGATGCCCATTACAAGCCTTAAGGACTAAGTGATGTTCGGCAAGTTCAAGGGCCAGCCGCGCGGCGTCTATGTGATGTTCGCGACGGAGTTCTGGGAACGTTTCTCCTATTACGGCTTCATGGGGATCATGGTCCTGTTCATGGTCGCCGACCCCATTGCCGGTGGCCTGGGCTATGACAGAAGCCGCGCCTTGTTCCTGTTCGGCCTGTTTACCAGCTTCATGTGGTTCATGCCGCTGCTGGGCGGCTGGCTGGCCGACAAATGGCTGGGGCCGCGGCTTGCCGTGCTGCTCGGCTGCATCGGTCTGGCTGTCGGCAACTTCCTGCTGGCCGCGTCGAGTTTCTCCGCCAAGGGCGGACGTCCGGAAGCTGCCATGGGCCTTTTTCTCATCGGCATCCTCACGATGATCGCGGGCGCGGGCATGTTCAAGTCGAATGCCTCGGCGCTTCTGGGCCAGCTGTTCGGCCCCAATGATCCCCGGCGCGAGGTCGGTTTCATTCTCTTCTACATGGGCATCAACATGGGCGCGCTGTTCGCGCCCTTCGGCGCCGGGACCGCCGGCGAGCGCATCGGCTGGGGTTGGGGCTTCCTGCTGGCCGGGGTCGGGATGCTGATTGGCTTTCTGGTCTTTGCCTTCCAGGCCCGGCGCGCCTTTCCTGTCGCGATCGCCAAGCCCGAGGAAGCGGCCGCGCCCAAGGCCGTGATCGGCCGCGTGCTGATGGAATCCCGGCATGTGCACCTGATCCTGCTGATGGCGGTTTTCGCCACCCTCTACATGGCCGGCCAGCAGACCTATGGCGGTGTCATGAACCTGTATGCCGAGGAGCGCGTCGACCGGATGGTGGGCGGCGTTCTTATTCCCACCACCTGGTTCATGGCGCTTAACCCGCTGCTGGTCGTCCTGCTGGGATCGACGGTGGCGGAGCTGTGGCGCAAGCGCGCGGAGAAATCCCATCGCATCGTGTTTGTTGAAAAAGTCACGGTGGGTCTTCTGCTGATGAGCAGTTCCTTTCTTTTCATGATCGGGGTCGAATACTTCACGCCCCAGGCGGCCTCGCCGCTGGTGCTGATCGTCTTTTACATACTCATCACCAGCGCCGAGCTTTGCGTGCTGCCCGCAGGGCTTGTCGAAGTCAGCCGCCGTTCGCCCAAGGAAGTGATCGGCATCATGATGGGCGTGTGGATATTCACCATGGGGGGCGGCGCCTTCCTGGCCGGCGTGCTGGGTTCCTACGCCAACGAACTGGGCAATATCGGCATCTTCGCGGTGCTGGCCGCGATCGGGCTGATTTCAGCGGCAATCTTGATCCCGCTCGAATATGCGCTGCGAAAGTCGCAATACAGCGCCGTCATCCAGCCCGCGCGATAGCTGCCGGATGGAAAGCGGCGGCAGCCTTTAGGCTATGGCTTGAGCCGGTAGGCGACGATGCTGTCGCTTACGCCGGTGCGGAATCCGCCATTGCCGCCGGCCGCGATCAGCACATATTGCCGCCCGTCCCTGCCCAGATAGGTCATGGGCGTGGCATGGCCGCCAGCCGGAAGTTTCACCTTCCACAACTCCTTGCCGCTGGCTTCGTCGATGGCGCGGAATTTCCCGTCCTGGCTGGCGCCGATGAAAATCACCCCGCCCGCCGTGACGATGGAGCCGCCGATATTGGGCGCGCCCAGAGCAAAGGGCAGCCCCAGTGCGGTGCGGAACGGTCCGCTGTTGGACGCATCGCCAAAGGGCTTGTGCCACAGCACCTTGCGCGTCTTCAGTTCGACCGCGGTGAGATAACCGTAAGGCGGCCGCTGGCAGGGAATCTCCAGATAGGGCGTGAGGAAGCCGGTAAACTTGATGGCATAGGGCGTGCCTTCCATCGCCCCGGCATTGCTGCCCTTGTAGGGATTGGCGAGGGCGCGGGGGGTGGCGCGGGGGAAGATATTTTCCTTGTCGGCCCGCTCACGCGGGACCATTTCATCCCAATCGGCCATCAGGTTGGAATTGACCACCAGGATGCCGCGATCCTCGTCCACCGAGACGCTGCCCCAGTCGATGCCGCCCAGCTCTCCGGGGGTGCGGATGGAAACGCCTGCCCGCAGCGGCGTGTACATGCCCTGATAGCGGGCCTGGCGGAACTTGATCCGGCAATAGAGCTGGTCGAAGGGCGTGGTGCCCCACATGTCGGCTTCCCGCAGTGTCGGCCCGGAAAAATCCGGAAACTCGGTGGAGTAGGGTTGGGTCGGGGCGGAGCGTTCGCCCGGAATGTCCGACAGCGGCACGTGGCGCTCCTCGACACGAGTCAAAGGCTTGCCGTCGCGGCGGTCCAGCACGAAAATCTGCCCCGTCTTGGTGGGCAGGATCAGGCCCGGCGCTTTGCCATTGGCAGTCGGGAAATCCACCAGCGCCGGCTGGGCGCCAAGATCATAATCCCACAGATCGTGATGGATGGCCTGGAAGGTCCAGCGCACTGCACCGGTATCGGCATCCAGCGCGACCACCGCGGCGGTGAAACGGTCGGTCTCGGGCGTGCGGTGGGCGCCATAATAATCGGGACTGCCGTTGCCCATCGGGACATAGACCAGGCCCAGCGCTTCATCGCCGCTGAACACCGTCCAGCTGTTGGGGGTGGACGGGGTGTAGGTCTTGCCGGGGGCGAGGGGCGCGGTATCGTCCGGACGGCCGGGATCGAACGCCCATTTCAGCTTGCCGGTGACCGCGTCATAGCCCCGAATGACGCCGGGCGGCACATCCACCGACTGGTTGTCCACGACAAAGGCGCCGATCACGGCGGTGCCATGCACGATGGCGGGCGGCGAGGTGGGATTGCTCCAGCCTTCCAGGAATTTGCCCATGCCTTCTTTAAGGTCGGCAGCGCCATTGTTGCCGAAGCTGCGGCAGGGCTGGCCGGTTTTGGCGTCCAGTGCGATCAGCCGGTTGTCGGCGGTGCCCATCAGGAGCCGGGTGGGACATTCGCCCTGGCCGTCCGGCACGCGGAAAAACGACACGCCGCGGCAGACGCCGCGATTGCCAAGGGCGGGATTGATCTTGGGATCATGGCGCCAGATCTGCTTGCCGGTCACCGGATCAAGCGCGAACACGGCATTGTAGCCGGTGCAGCCATACAAGGTGCCGTCCACCATCAGGGGCGTCACTTCCAGCTGGTCGGCCGAAAGCTTGCCGCGCTCGCGAAGCCCGACATTATAGACCCAGGCCTGTTCCAGATTGGCCGCATTGGCGGGCGTGATCTGGGCGAGGCGGGAATAGCGCGTGCCACTCAGCGACTTGCCATAATGGGTCCAGTCGCCGGTATCTTTTGCATTCACCGCGGCCAGCTTCACGGGGGCTGGGGCGGCGGGCCGGTTTATCACAGCCCAGGCGGTCGCGCCCGCGGCGGCAAGAACGAACACCAGCATCAGCGCGCCCATCAGCGGACGCCAGGATGCGCGTTGCATACCGCGCGAAACCAGCCAAACCACAAATGCAAGCACCGCCAGATAGGCCAGGCGCGGCATCAGGGCCCAGCCATCCAGGCCGACTTCCCACAGCGACCACACCGCCGTTCCCAGCAGAACCAGCCATAGGAGATGAAACCCGGCACGGTCGCGGCGAAGCACCAGCCAGGCGCTGATCAGGATCAGCAGACCCGCGATGGCGTAATAAGGCGAGCCGCCCAGCGTCACCAGATAGACGCCCGGCACCGTCAGTCCCAAGCCGGTGACAAGAAGAACGATAAAAGACAGAATCCGCATGTTGCCCCGCGGTGAAAGCTGTTTCCCCGTACCCAATCTCGCACACGGGACAGAAGAGCGAAAGCGCGGCTTTGCCCAGCCGTCAGGCCAGGAATGCCTCTCCGAAGCCGTCGGAGGGGCCGTTGGGGCCGGTAATGACGTTGCGAAAGCGCCGGCTGTGGAATACCGGCGGCTTTGTCTCGAACATCCACAACATCGCCACGTCGCGGGTCAGTATGGTCTGAAGGCGGCTGTGATGACGCTGCGCCACATCGTGATCGATGGCCGCCGAAGCCTGGGCGAACAGCATGTCCACCTCCGGATTGACATAGCCCTGTACGTTGGTCGAGGGCACGCCCTTGCGGATATTGGACGCCATGAACAGGCGCGACATGCCGATCGCGGGATCGCCGAACATGCCATAGCTGATCCAGCACAGATCGAAATCCCAGTTGCCGTTGCGGCGACTGAAGGTTGCCCAGTCGGTGGACTGCAGCTCGACCTCGAGCCCCACCTCGCCCAAGGCCTGTTTGGTATGGTGCGCGAAGCGGGTCCAGGCGCCGCCGCCGTCGGGCAGCATCATCATGCCCAGCTTCATCCGCACGCCGCCGGCTTTGGGTTGCAATCCCATCTCGTCCAGCAAGGCGCGGGCGCGCGCTGGATCGAAGGGATACTTCACCAGCGCCTTTTCATCGTAATAGGGCGCCGAGGAGGGGATCGGCCCATGGGCGACCTTGCCCGAGCCGAAGTTCATCCCGCCCACCAGAAACTCCCGGTCGATGGCGTGCAGGATCGCGGCGCGGAAGCGACGGTCATGGAAGGGCGCCCTGCGCTGGTTGATTTCCATCAACCCGATTTCGCCGTCGCCGTCATAGGCGTTCGTAATGTGTTTCAGTCCGGGCTGGCTGCGCAACCGCGACATCACCACGGTATCGACGGCGTCGCCGAAGCCGATATCGATGGCGCCGGATTCCAGCGCCACCATCCGCTGTTCCGCCGCCGGCACGATCCGGAAATAGATATCGCTGAGGAACGGCCGGTTCGGACGCCAATAATGCGCGTTGCGCACCAGATGAATGTACTGGCCGCGTACCCATTGTTTGAACTTGAAGGGACCGGTGCCGACCGGCTTGTTGTTGAAGGGGTTGGTCCGAAAGTCGGTGCCTTCATAGATATGCGCCGGCATCATGGGACCGGACGAGGCCATGAACGACAGCAGGAAGGCGTTGAACGGCTGTTTCAGCCTGTATTCCACGGCAAGCGGGCCCAGAGCCCTGATGCTTTCGCAATGGCTGAGGGCGGCGCGGCTGCGTGTGTTGAGCTGGCGCAGCATGACATCGCTGCTGAAGACCACATCGCGCGAGGTGAAAGGTGCGCCGTCATGCCAGAACACGCCGGACTGCAGGTGAAAGGTGTAGGTTCGGCCATCGGGCGACATCTCGAAGGCGCGGGCCAGGTTCGGGCGGGGCTTGAAGCTCCAGTCCAGCAGCAGCAGGGACTCGTTGATGTTGCTGCAGATCTGCTGTGTCAGGCGGAAGTTGAAGAGGGGATAGTTCAAGGTCGCCGGCTCTGACGCCATCATGGCGTTGAGCACGCCATGACCCTGCTGCGCCCAGGCCGGAGGTGCAACGCCAAGGATGGGCGTGGCGGCCGCGGCTTTCAGTATCGCGCGGCGGTCCAGCTATCCCTCCATCGCGTCGAGGGGAAATACCGGCCGCCGGATATTCTTGTAGGGAAGGCGCGCCAGATCGGAGGTGCAAGGGCCGCGGGTAGCGACCGTATAACTGGCGGCGGCGATCTTTTCATAGGCGCGGCGATGGCCCACGGCCGCCTTGATCCCGATCATGGTCAGCGTCTCCGGATCGATGCCCTGGCTGCGCCATTGGCCCAAATCCATCGGCGCC
>CANKIV010000011.1 GCA_947482125.1 Alphaproteobacteria bacterium | reverse complement strand
TGAACTGGTTCTGGTGCTGCGCCATCGGCTTTGCCGTCTGGACGGTGATGGCGCTGGTGATGCTGTCGGCACAGCAGGTCTCGCCCTGGACCATGCTGCTGCCCGTTCTCGCCTTTGTCGTCGCCCTGTTGGCCTATCCGCGCGGCGAAGCCTCCGACGAACAGCGCGAGCATGTCTGGTGGGGCCTGCCGGTGCGCATGATCGCCGGCGCGGTGCTGACGGTGGTGATCACCCAATTTTCCAATGCGCTGGGCTCGCGCTGGTCGGGCCTGTTCTCCACCTTCCCGATGATCGGCTCGGTGATCGCGGTGTCCAACCACATTCAATACGGCCCCCGCGCCGTGCAGGAAGCGGTGGCCGGCATGTCCATGGGACTGGCCTCGATCGGGGCCTTCTGTTTTTCGCTCTATATCCTGCTGGGCATGACCGGGGTGTGGACGGCCTTCGGCCTGGCGCTGGCGGCATCCTCCACCGCCCATGCCCTGACCTACCTGCTGTTCAAGCACAAGGGCGCGAAAGCTAGCTGATGTCTTTCGCCGCGCCGCGCACCGCGTCCAGCGTGGCGTCGATCACCGCATCGTCATGCGCGCCCGAGACAAACCAGGCGCCGCGCTCCAGCACCCGCACGCCGCGCTTCAGCAAGGCATGGGCGAACTTCACATAGCCAGCCTTGTCGGTTTTCAGCAGGCCGCGATAATTCTTCGCCGGCGCATCCAGGCCGAAACCGACATGGAACATCAGCTCAAAGCCGGTGACCTGCGCCTTGATGCCGGCATCCTTCAATATCCCGGCAATTCCGTCGCGCAGGCGCACGCCGCGCTTGGAGCTTTGTTCATAATGTTCCGGCGTCAGCGCCTTCTGCGTCGCCACCATCGCCGCCATGGTCACCGGCTGGGCATTGAAGGTGCCGCCATGCAGGACGCCGCCGGTGACGAACAGGTCCAGCAGGTCGGCGCGGCCGACAATGGCAGCGACCGGAAAGCCATTGGCGACCGCCTTGGCAAAAATGGAAAGATCGGGTGTCACGCCGAAACGGCCCTGCGCACTATCGCGCCCCAGCCGGAAGCCGGTGATCACCTCGTCGAAAATCAGAATCGCGCCATGCTTGCGGCAGGCTGCCTGGGCGCCTTCCAGGTAGCCGGGCGCAGGCGCGATGGCGCCCTGGTTGCACATGGCCGGCTCCATGATCACGCCGGCGATATCGCCCCTGGCCAGCCGCGCTTCCAGGCGCGCAAGATCGTTCCAGCCGATCACATCCAGCCCGGCGGCATCGATGGGGTCCTGCCCCACGCTGCCCGGCACCAGCACCGGCGCGTCTTCCGGCCCGGCCGCATTCTCGCCGGGAGCGGTGGACCACAGGATATTGTCGAACCAGCCGTGATAATGGCCTTCGAATTTCAGGATGATGCGCTTGCCGGTGGCGGCGCGCGCCAGGCGGAAGGCGGCCTGGGCCACTTCCGATCCGGACGATCCGAAACGGATGCGCTCGGCCGAGGGGATGCGTTCGCAGAGAATCCTGGCGGCTTCGAACTCGATCTCCGACTGGCCGGCATAGAGAATGCCCTTGTCGACCTGGTCCTTGACCGCCTGCTGCACACCGGCGGGCGAGTGGCCCAGCACCATGGCGCCCATGCCGCAATAATAATCGATCAGGCGGTTGCCATCGGCGTCGATCAGATAGGCACCCTCGCCGCGCTGGAACACCAGCGGCCCGCCCGCCATGCCGATGCGGAAATTGCTGTTGACCCCTCCGGCAATATGCTTGGCGCTTTGCGCAACCAGCTGCGCCGAACGCGCGAACGACATGTCAGCATTTGAACTCGGCATTTTTTGGACCCTTTTCGACCTTGAGGCGGGCGATGTCCGCAACATTATCGCTTGAGAAGCGGGTTTTCTCACCGCAGAATGGGCAAGATCAGCCGGCAGGCGGAAAAATAATGGCAAAAAGAACCATAATTCGGAATAATCCTCCTACCGCTCTGGAGCCTAGCGACCGGGCAATCCTGCGCGAATTGCTGCGCAACGGGCGGGCAACCAATGCGGAATTGGCAACCGCGGCCGGGATGTCGGAATCCGCATGCTTTCGCCGCCTGAAGAAACTGGAAGAAAGCGGTGTCATTGAAAATTACACCGTGCGCATCAAGCCCGCAGCCGTCGGATTGAATCTGACTGCCATCGTCTCGATAGGCCTGGCAAACCAGTCGGACGATGAAGTGGTGAAGTTTGAGAAAGCCGTGGCCAGAATTCCGGAGGTTCTGGAGTGTCATTTGCTGACGGGAACGCCGGATTATCTGCTTCGCGTATCGGTCACGGATCTTGAAGGGCTGGAAAGACTGTATGCGACGGTCCTGCGCCGCCTGCCCGGTGTGGCGCGATTTTCTTCCAATCTGGTTCTGCGAGCGGTTGTGAACAGAGCGGGACTGCCGTTTTAGCCTGAAGCTTTACTTCGCCTTTCATGACCAGGCGCCGGTTTTATTCCGCCTGAGGGATCATTATTCCCCATTTGCGGCAGAAAAAACCGCTTATCCGCAGGCAATATTTCTGTGCGGGATGTCAGCGGGCGAGCCTGCCGCTCTTACGATGCTCATAGGTGGAAAATGGATTTTCTGTCGAAGAACCGGTTCGCGCTGATGACCGGGCTGTGGCTGCTCTGCGCGGCCCTCGTCCAGCCCGCCCTTGCCGCCGACAAAGCGGGCGGCCTGCGGATCGCCACCTTCGAAACCGATGCGACCCCGCCGATCGGCTACGAGATGGGCTATTCGGTGGTCAAAAGCATCGGCACGCCGCTGCAGGCCAAGGGCGTGGTGATCACCGGCGCGGGCAAGCCGATCGTCATGCTGGCGGTCGATTGGGGCGGGGTCGACGGGCGCGCGCGCGACGAATGGCACGCGCTGCTGGCAAAGGCGGCGGGCACCACGCCCGACCGGGTCACGGTGCATCACCTGCATCAGCATGACGCGCCCGGCGCCGGTTTTCACATCTACGACGAACGGGCCAGGCATGGGTTGCCGGAACGCATCCCGGCCGGCCTGCCCGACAAGCGCCAGTGGGCGCGCGCGGTGATGGAAAATTCGGCTGCCGCGCTGACCAGGGCGCTGCGCCAGGCCAAGCCCGTCACCCATGTCGGCCTGGGCAAGGCGAATGCGGAACGGATTGCTTCGAACCGGCGCATCATGGGCACCAACGGGCGCGTGGCGATGCACCGCCAATCGACCTATACCAGCGCATATCCGGCGGAAGTCGCCGCCATGCTCAAGGTGGACGCCGATGCGGACGGGCATCGCCTGAGCATCCTGCACCCCGAGGAAGCCCAGGCCGCACCCGAAGGACTGATCGATCCGGCTGTGCGCGTGATCAGCTTCTGGAACGGCGATCGCCCGCTGGCCGCGCTGACCTATTATGCGACCCATCCCCAGGTATCCTTCGGCAAGGGCATCGTCACGCCTGATTTCGTGGGACTGGCGCGCGAACGGCAGCAGAAAGAGACCGGCGTGTTCCAGGTTCATTTCAACGGCGCGGGCGGCAACATCACGCTGGGCAAGTACAATGACGGCTCCGACCGCGCCCGCGAAGAGTTTACGGGACGGATGCAGGACGCCATGCGGCGCGCATGGACCGCGACGACGCGCGCGGCGCTGACGCCGGCGGACGTGGAGTGGCGCGCCACCGACATCTCGCTTCCCGCCAAGTACGGCGCGTTCAAGGACGAGTTGCGCGCGGTCGCCGCAGACACGGCGCGCCCGAACAGCGAGCGCATCGCGGCGATCACGAAATACGCCCGGGCGCAAGCGCTTGAAGACGGCACCACGCTTTCGGTGCTGCGGGTGAAAGACGCCTATTCGGTACACATACCGGGCGAGGCCTTCATCGAATATCAGCTCGGCACGCAGGCGATCCGCCCGGACAAGTTCGTCGCCACCGCTGCCTACGCCGAACAGTTCGGGTATATTGGCACCGAGAAGGCGTATGGCGAGGGCGGCTACGAGATCACGATCTCTGCGACCACGCTGGCGGCGGAAAAAGCAATCATGGACGGGGTTCGCAAACTGCTGACCCAATAGTTGCGGCGCCTGTTCGGCAGCGCCTGAATTGCCTTCCGGCTTCACAGGATTTTTCAAAAGGTAGCGAGATGAATTCCAGATGGATTGGCGCCCTCTTGTGCTTCTTTTGGGCCGCGGCCATCGCCCAACCCGCTCTTGCAGCGGATGGATTGCGGATTGCCACCTTCGAAACCGATGCAACGCCGCCGCTGGGCTACGATTTGGGCTATTCGGTGGTCAAAGGCGTCGCTGCGCCATTGCAGGCCAAGGGCGTGGTGATAGCCGGCGCTGGCAAGCCGATCATCATGGTGGCGGTCGACTGGATGGAGATTGACGGACGGGCGCGCGACGAATGGCATGCGCTGCTGGCAAAGGCGGCAGGCACCACGCCGGACCGGGTCTCGCTGCACGTTCTCCATCAGCATGACGCGCCGGGCATCAATTTTTTCATCTTTGACGAGCGGGCCAGGCATGGCCTGGCGAAACCTGTTCCCCCCGGCGTGCCGGACGAGCGCACATGGGTGCGCTCTGTGATGGAAAATTCGGTAGCGGCGCTGACCAGGGCGCTGCGCCAGGCCAAGCCGGTCACCCATGTCGGCCTGGGCAAGGCGAATGCGGAACAGCTCGGTGCGAACAGGCGCCTGATGGGCGCCAACGGGCGCGTGGCGATGCACCGCCAATCGACCTCCACCAACGTCTATCCGGCGGAAGTCGCCGCGCAGCTCAAGGTGGACGCCGATGCGGACGGCCATCGCCTGAGCATCTTCCACCCGGAGGAAGCGAAGGCCGCGCCCGAGGGGCTGATCGATCCGGCCGTGCGCGTGATCAGTTTCTGGAATGGCGATCGCCCGCTGGCCTCGCTGACCTATTACGCGTCACACCCCCAGGTCTCCTTCGGCAAGGGTCTGCCTACGCCTGATTTCGTGGGCCTGGCACGCGAGCGGCGCCAGAAGGAGACCGGCGTGTTTCAGATTTACTTCACCGGCGCGGGCGGCAATGTAAACCTGGGTAAGTACAATGATGGGTCCGACCGTGCGCGCGAGGAGTTTACGGGACGGATGCTGGACGCCATGCGGCGCGCATCGGCCGCGACCGAGCGTTTCGCGCTGACACCGGCGGACGTGGAGTGGCGCACGACCGACATCTCGCTTCCCGCCAAGTATGGCGCGTTCAAGGACGAGGCGCGCGCGGTTGCCGCCGACACGGCGCGTCCTAGCAAGGATCGCATCGCGGCGATCGGGAAGTATGTTCGGGCGCAGGCGCTGGAGGATGGGACCACTCTTGCCGCCCTGCGATTGCGGCAAGACTATGCGGTGTACCTCCCGGGCGAACTCTTCGTCGAATACCAGCTCGGCGCGCAGGCCATCCGCCCGAAAAATTTCGTGGCCACGGCCTCCTACGGCGAACAGTATGCCTATATCGGCACCGAGAAATCCTATGGCGAGGGCGGCTACGAGATAACGGTTTCCTTCACCACGCTTGCGGCGGAAAAGGTGATCATGGACGGGGTTCGCAAGCTGCTGCTCCCGTGATCGCTCCGCCGGAGCGGCGGCGCGGCTTGCATTGTCTTTGCGCCCTTCATAGGATTTTTCCCAAATAACAAGGGGTGGGGACATGAAGACCAGATGGATGGGCGCCCTGTTGGGCGCGGCCTTGCTGAGCACGCCGGCCTTTGCCGTCGACTACTTTCCCCCCAAAGGCGACGGCTGGACCACCCGCACCCCGGCGCAGGCCAAGCTGGACCCGGTCAAGCTGAAGGCGGCGATCGATTTCGCCATTTCCGCCGAGCTGCAGTATCCGCCCGAAATCGCCAAGGCGGCGGACATCCGCGACCTGCGCATTTCGGTGCCGCTGAAATACGCCGCCGCCGGCGAGCCCTTCAGTTCGCCCATCGGCCCCCTGAAAGCGCACGCGCCTGCCAACGGCATCATCATCCGCCACGGCTATATCGTCGCCGAATGGGGCAAGACCCGCGACGTCGACATGACCTTCTCGGTGACCAAGACCTTTGTGTCGTCGGTGGCGGGCGTCGCTTTCGACAAGGGGCTCATCAAGAGCGTCAATGACCGCGTCATTGATTACGTCCGCCCCACGCCCGACTACATGCTGGCGCACAACCTGCCCATCACCTGGAACGACATGCTGCGCCAGCAGTCGGGCTGGATCGGCACCCTGTGGGGCAAACCCTGGTGGGCGGACCGTCCCGATCCCGGCAAGCCGTGGAGCGAACTCGCCAAGGGCCCGCCGCCGGTGGGCAAGGCCTGGAAGTACAATGACGTGCGGGTGAATGCGCTGGCGCTGGCGCTGACCCATTTGTGGAAGCGTCCGCTGCCCGAGGTGATGAAGGAGAACATCGCCGATCCCATCGGCATGTCCGACACCTGGCATTGGGAAGGCTATGAAAACAGCTGGACCATGATCGACGGCAAGCGCACCAAGGTGGTGAGCGGCGGCGGTCATTGGGGCGGCGGCATGTTCCTGTCGGCGCGCGACCAGGCGCGGCTGGGCCTGCTCGGCCTGGCCAAGGGCAAGTGGGACGGCAAGACGATCCTGTCGGACAAGTGGGTGACGATGGCCCGCACGCCCACCGGGCCCAATCCCGGCTACGGTTTCTGCAACTGGTATCTCAACACCGGCAAGAAACTCTATCCGGCGGCGCGCGAGGACAGCCTGTCCTTCAACGGCGACGGCGCCAACATCATATTCGTCGACTACCAGCACGACATCGTGGCGGTGGTGCGCTGGATCGACGGCGCCAAGATGAAGGAATTCGTGCGCCTGCTGATCGAGGCCACGGGCGAACCGGCGCCGTAAGCCAACTGCGTCAGGCCAGCTGCGCCTTGTACATCGCGAGGAGCGCGGCCCAGGCCCGCTCGGCTTCCGCTTCGTTGTAGACCGCGCTGCCCTTGACGCACCAGCCATGGTTGGCGGCATAGACCTCCACCGTCGCCGGGCGATTGGCGGCGGCGAAGGCGCCCCTGAGGTCTTCCTTCATCTGCGGATTCTGCGCGTCGTCATTCTGGGCGTGCGCGACCAGGAAGCTGGCATTGGTCCTGGGGATCAGAAGATGCGGGCTGTTGGGCTGCTTGCTGAAAAGGCCATTGCCGCCATGGAAACTGCCCACCGCCGCGATACGGGTTGGCAGCGCCGCCGCCGTGCGGAACGACAGCGTGCCGCCCATGCAATAGCCCTGCACCCCGGCTTTCCTGGTCTTGTTGGTCTGGGGCTGCGCATCAAGGAAGCCGAGATAGGCCAGCGCATCGCGGTCCACGCCGTCATCGCTCATGGCGCCGCGATAGCCCATCAGCCGGGCGCGCTGCTCGGGATTGCCGAAATCGAACTTGTCGTCGATCACCGGCGCCTTGGCGGAACGGTAGAAAGGATTGACCACCAGCACGACATAACCCTGGCCTGCCAGGCGGCGGCCCAGGTCGCGGAAGGCGGGGCGCAGGCCCATGATGTCGGGCCACACCAGCACCGCCGGCCAGGTGCCGTTGCCGGCCGGATGGAACAGCACCGAGTCGGACGTGCCGTCGGGGGTTTTCACCGCCACGTCTTTTTCCACGACATTGGACTGGGCCAAGGCAGGGGCTGCGGCCATGCCGGCGCTCGCCACCGTCAGCAGACCAAAGCCGCGCCGCGAAAGCCGGGAATCTTCAACCAGACCGGGGTGAATGAACTCGTCACACATGATGGCTATCCCTCGCGCTTTGGCGCGTAGCAAAGGAGCCTGTCGGGGGCCTGTCAAGCATGCCCCCGGCGGGCGAACCCGCCGGGTTGGCGCTTATTTCACGTTGATGCCTACTTCACGTTGATGAACGGCACCGTGTTGCCCGGCATCATGGTGGTGGGCAGCACGCCGTTCCACTTTTCCGCCGCCACCAGGGTGGGCAGGCTGGGATTGTTGCGCAAGGCGTCGCCGCGGGCCTGGATGGCGCCGGCTTCCGCCTTGCCCTGCACTTCGATCTGGTGCGCCTTGGCGTCGGCGGCGGCCTTCACTTCATAGGCCGAGGCATCGGCATCGATGATGCGCTTCTGCTTGTCGGCTTCGGCCTGCTGCTGCTTGACGATGGCTTGCATGCGCAGTTCGACCGCGGTCTCATACTGGTTCGAGAAGGTGATGTCCTCGATCTGCACGCTGTCGATCACCACCGGGCCGCGCACCGCATTGCGGATGGCGGCAAAGACCTGGGCATTCAGCAAGGTGCGCTTCTGGATCGCGTCGGCGGCGTCGAACTGGCCGAACACGGTTTTCAGCTGCTCATAGGCGCGGGAATTGATCACGCGCGACTTCATGCCGGTCAGCGAGCCGAACTGGGCATAGACCGCCGAAGCGTCGGTGACATGATAGTTGACCGCCATGGCGATGGTCGCGGGCTGCTGGTCGCGCGAATAGGTCTGCAGGCGCGTGTCGCCCATCTCCGTCTTGTCGAAGGCTTCCTTCTGGATCTGGACGGAAATTTTTTCGACGCTGTTGATGATCGGAACCTTGAAGTGCAGGCCGGGACCTGCTTCGCCGACAATCTTGCCCAGGCGCAGGATCACGCCGCGCTCGCCTTCATCGATGGTGTAGGCGCTGGTAAAAAGAATGAACAGCACGACCACCGCGCCGATGCCGGCCTGCACCACACCCTTGGGCAGTTTGCCGAAATTCAGATCCATGCTTGGCAGCTTGGGCGGCTGCGCACCCCAGGGACTACTCATGGCGGCTTGATATCCTCATCGTTGAAATATGTGCGGTGAAACGCATGTTCGCGGCGAAAGCGCGCTGTTCTTATAAGTCTTCAATACCCGCCGGCAGGTGTCAAAACTAAGGCCGGCAGGCCTAGATTTTAAGAATATTGGGCAGGATCTTGCCCAGTTCTTCGGGATGCCGGTACTCCGCCTGCTCCTGCGGGTGGAAGTGGTAATTGCCGATCACCAGCGGCAGTCGCGCCAAGGGCGCGCCCAGATGCGCAAGAATGGACCAAAAGGCGCCGTCGGCGACGCTTTTGACAAGGCTGCCGTCGTTCAGGCGCCAGGGATAGCGCGGCACCTTGATGTACGCCGCCATTTTCCACATCGTCGCCGGCCCGAAGGTCAGCCGCTCGCCCGTGCCGCTGCCCAGTCGCCGGTTGGGGAGGGCCTGGGGCGGGCAGGTGCCGGAAAAAACCAGCTCCTGCACAGGGTGGCAGGGCACCACCGCATCCGTCTCATCCTGGGAATAGCAGATCTTCCAGTCGCCGCCGGCCAGCAGCGCATCGCCCTGGTCCAGCTGGTGCGCCAGCTTTTCCGCCGCATCCGGCGCCAGCCGGTCGTCCAGGTTCAGGTTCATGACCAGGGGCGTGGCGACCCGCGCCAGTGCCAGATTCCACGCCTGATAGATCGTCAGGTCCTGGCTGGAGACGATGGTTTCGCCGTCCAGCCAGCCGGGTGGCGGATCGCCGCCGTCGAAAACATAGAGCGGATGAACCGCAATCGACTGGCGGCGCAGATTTTCGCGGTGGGCGCGCAGCAGCTCGTGCCGCCGCGCATCCTTGCTCCACACCGCACAGATGACTGTGACCTTGGTCATGCGGGGCGCAAACTAGCAGAGACGGCAGCTAGCGCGCGCCGAATGATCGCGCCGAGCCGGCCTGGCTGGAATGAAGGAAAATGGCGCACCCGAAAGGATTCGAACCTCTGACCCCCAGATTCGTAGTCTGGTGCTCTATCCAGCTGAGCTACGGGTGCGTTTTGGAGGCGCGAACCTATTCATCGGCCCTCCCAAAGGCAAGAACTACCGGCCCGGGGCTGAGACATAGGCAACACACCCCCCGGTTTCCCCACAAGTCCCGGTGAAAACGCGAAGATTTCGGGCAAAGCGGCGTTGTGCTCCCTTGTCCGCCACCCCCCTGCTGGTTAAGACTTGGACCCAAGGGTCCGCCCGCGCTATCCGCGCGGGATGGGGTTGGGTTTTGGCGCCGGTCTTATCGTCCGGGCGGGGCGCCGGGCAGCGGAGAGCATAATGAGGGGAATTCCAGCAAAGCACGAGCTCAAGAAGGGCCTGTTTTTGGCTTTTGCGGTGGCCGCCGGGTTAAGCCTGGCTGCCTGTTCTGACATCGACAATATGTTCAGCGACGGAAGCGATGTGGCCTATGACGCGCCACCCGCCGCCGATAGCGGATTCCCCGCCCCCACGGCCGCGCCGCTCAACACGGTTCCGGGCGCAGCCCCGGTTGCCACCATCACCCCGGTCACGATCGACACCGGCGCCGACACCGGCACCCAGGTCAACCGGACCATCCAGTCCCTGCGCGCCCAGGCTTCGGGCCTGCAGAGCAAGCTGGCCGCCAACTCCGCCCGCCTGGCCGAACTGCGCAATGCCGGCGCCGGCGCCGCTGGCGCCTATCAGGAAGCCAAGGCCCGTATCACCACCCGCCTGCAGATCGGCACCACCCGCGGCAATCCCGAACTGGTGGCAGAATGGAACACCGCGCAGGGCCAGCTGGATGCCCTGACGGCCAATATCAACGCCCTCAACACGCTGGGCACCGACGCCAACAACGACTCCTCCACCGCCCATTATGCGCAGAACCAGATCAGCGCGACCTTCAATGTCTCGGGCGCCGTGGATGAAGACCATCGCCAGCTGCGCCTGCTGGAAGACCAGACCGCGCAGACCATCGTGATGCTGGATCGCCTGCTGAAGGAAATCTCCGACAACGTCCAGCGCTCCACCGCCTATGCGGCCACCGAGCGCGCCAACCTCACCGTGCTCGCCGCCTCGATCAAGAGCGGCGAACTGTATGGCGGCGGCATGGGCGTTTCGATGGGCGGCGGCGGCGCCTTGCAGATGGCCTCGTCCGGCGGCACCCCGCTGGTGGTGATCAAGTTCGACCGCCCCGGCGTCGACTATCAGCAGATCCTGTACGCGGCGCTGAACCAGGCGCTGCAGAACCGTCCCAGCGCCGGCTTCCAGGTGGTCGCGGTTTCGCCCACCCGCGGCACCGCCGCTTCGGTGCAGATCGCCCAGTCCACCGCCCGCCGCCATGCCCAGGACGTCATGCGCTCCATGACCGACATGGGCGTGCCCGCCACGCGCCTGAATGTGGCCTCGACCACCGATCCGGGCGCCTCGGGCAGCGAAGTGCGCGTATTCGTGCGCTAAATCAGCAGCCAGCGATAAATCATCAAACCCCGCCCTCACCGGCGGGGTTTTTTGTTGCCCCCACGGCGCACGCTTCTACGATGGCCGTGCTTCTGTGTGACGGTGTGTTTGATGCGGTGTGCCCGGCTTTTCCTTGCACTGGTTCTGGCGGCATCGCTGCCATTCAACACCATTGCCCGGACCGCGCCCGGATTCGTTGCGCCTTTCGCCAAAAGCCAGATGGTCGCCGCCGCCAATCCGCTGGCGGCCGATGCGGGGCTGGAGATGCTGCGCGCCGGCGGCAGCGCGGTGGATGCCGCCATCGCGGTGCAGATGGTGCTGGGCCTGGTGGAGCCGGAATCGTCGGGCATCGGCGGCGGCGCCTTCATGCTGCTGTTCGATCCCAAAACCAAAAAGACCACCAGCTTCGACGGCCGGGAAGTCGCGCCCGCTTCCGCGCGTCCCGACATGTTCTTAGGCAGCGGCGGCAAGCCGCGCACCAAGATGGAGGCCATTCCGGGCGGCTTGTCGGTGGGCATTCCCGGCGTCGTCGCCATGCTGGAAATGGCGCACAGGAAATACGGCAAGCTGCCCTGGGCGCGGCTTTTCCAGCCCGCGATCAAGCTGGCCGATAACGGTTTTCCGGTCGGCCCCAAGCTGGCGCGCACCATCAAGGGTTTCACGCGCGGCGCCAACATGCCCGACATCAAGGCGCGTTTTTATCACCCCGACGGCACACCGCTGGCGCAGGGCGAGATCTACCGGAATGCGGAATATGCCGACTCGCTGCGAAAGATCGCGCGTGGCGGAGCCAGGGCCTTCTATACCGGCGAGATCGCGCAGGCGATTGTCGACAAGGTGCACAACGCCCCGGTCAATCAGGGCGGCATGACGCTGGAGGATCTGGCGAACTTCACGCCGCTGGAGCGCGAGCCGGTGTGCGGGCCCTATCGCGCCTGGCGCCTCTGCTCCATGGGCCCGCCCAGTTCGGGCGGCATCGCCATCGTTCAGATCCTGGGCATGCTGCAGCGGTTTCCCGCGTCGCAGCTTCAGCCCGGCACCCTGAGCGAAGTGCATCTGCGCGCCCAGGCCAGCCGGCTTGCCTATGCCGACCGCGCCAAATTCGTCGGCGATCCCGCCTTCGTGAAAGTGCCGGTCAAGGGACTGCTGGACAAAGACTATATTGCCGGGCGCGCGGCGCTGATCGATCCGGCAAAGGACATGGGCACCGCAGCGGCCGGCAATCCGCCGGAGAAACATGCCGCTTTGTCGCCGCAACGCTCGCCGGTGCTGCACGGCACCAGCCACATGACCATCGTCGACAAGACCGGCCAGGTCATCGCCATGACAACGTCCGTCGAATCGGTGTTCGGCGCCGAGGTGATGGTGAAGGGCTTCTTCCTCAACAACACCCTGACGGATTTCTCGCTCGATCCGGTACTGGACGGGCTGCCGGTGGCCAATGCGCCGGCGCCGGGCAAGCGCCCCCTCAGCGCCATGTCGCCCACCATCGTGTTCGATCCCAATGGCGACTTCCTGCTGTCGGTGGGTTCCCCGGGCGGCCCGGCCATCATCGGCTATGTCGCCCAGACCGTGGTGGCCATGCTGGACGGGGGCCTGCCCCCGGGCGAGGCCATCGCCCTGCCCCGCCAGCTCAATCTCAACAGCCCCACAAGGCTGGAAAGGTCCCCCACCAACGACGCCCTCGAGCCCCAATTGAAGGCCATGGGCCATACCGTGACCGTGGTGACGGGCGAAGGCAGCGGCCTGCACGGCATCCGCAAGGTCAAAGGCGGCTATATCGGCGGGGCGGACCCCCGGCGGGATGGGGTTGTGATTGGGGATTAGGCCGGGAATAGGCCTCGCCAGCCGGATTGAAATATTATTTCAATCCAAGGGCTTGGAGGCGCGTTGACACGAGGGGGCCTGCCGCCTAAAAACCCCGCTCTTTTAAAGCCTTTCGGAGCCTGACGACCATGAAGCGCACCTATCAGCCGAGCAAACTCGTGCGCAAGCGCCGCCATGGCTTTCGTTCGCGCATGGCCACCGCCGGCGGCCGCAAGATTCTGAACCGCCGCCGTTCCAGCGGCCGTAAGAAGCTCTCGGCCTGAGCATAGGCGCCCCAGGGACGCCTCTCACTGTGGATCGACTTAAGAAGCGTGCTGACTTTCTAAGGGCAGCGCGGGGAATCCGCCGCGTCGAAGGCGCCATCACCCTGGAAACCTGCGCCACGCCTGAGACCGAAGCAGCAAACGGACGCCTGCGCATCGGGTTCACCGCCAGCAAGAAGATCGGCAATGCCGTGGCCCGCAACCGCGCCAAGCGCCGGCTGCGCGCAGCCGCGAAGGAACTGCTGCCCCTTTTGGGACGCGAGCGCCATGACTATGTTCTGGTCGCACGCGGCACCACCGTGGCGCGTCCTTTTGCGGATCTTCTGTCGGATATCCGGGCGGCCCTGAAATCGGCGCACCGCAAGCTGGACGCAAAAGCGGGAGAGGGTTGAACATGCGCAAGATTGCCGTCGCGCTTTTGTCCGCGCCCATCCGTTTCTATCGCGCCGTCCTTTCGCCGCTGCTGCCCAGCGCCTGCCGCTTCACGCCCAGCTGTTCGGTCTATGCCCTGGAGGCGCTGCAGCTTCACGGTCCCGTTACCGGCCTGTGGCTGACTGTAAAGCGGCTGGCGCGCTGCCATCCCATTTCCTGGCTCGGCGGCTCGTCGGGCTTCGATCCCGTTCCCCATCCCAAACACCAGGCGACCCAAAGGTCATCATGAACAGTAACAAGAATATCCTGCTCGCCATCGCACTGTCGGCCGCCGTGCTGTTCCTCTGGCAGTATTTCGTCGCCACCCCTTCGATGAAGGCGGAACAGGCGCGCCAGCAGCAACTGGCCAAGCAGACCGGCGCCAGCAAGCCCGCGCCCGCACCCAGCACGGCGCCCGGCGATGCGCCCGGACTGCCCGGCATTGCCAGCAGCAATGCGCGGCTGAGCCGCAGCGCGGCGCTGAAGGCGGGCGGTGCACGGGTGAAGATCGACACCGCCATGGTGGACGGCTCGATCCTGCTGAAAGGCGCGCGGCTGGATGACCTTCGCCTGAAGAAATACCGCGAGACGGTCGATCCCAAGAGCCCCGAGATCGTGCTGCTGGCGCCCAAGAGCACCGACTATCCCTATTATGCCGAATTCGGCTGGGTCGGCGCCGCCAACATGCCGACCGAAAACAGCAACTGGACCCAGGCCAGCGGCGACACGCTCGCCCCCGGCAAGCCGGTGACCCTGACCTGGGACAATGGCAAGGGCCTGGTCTTCACCCGCGTCATCGCCATCGACGACAAATACATGTTCACCGTGGCCGACAGCGTCGCCAACAAGGGCGCCGCGGCCGTGAACCTGTTTCCCTATGGCTATGTCGCGCGCCAGAGCGTTCCGGCCACCACCAGCTTCTTCATCCTGCATGAAGGCTTTGTCGGCGTCGCCAATGGCGCCCAGAAGGACGCCAAATACAGCGACTTCAAGGAAGCGGGCACGCCGCCCCAGACCTTCACCTCCACCGGCGGCTGGGTCGGCATCACCGACAAATACTGGATGGCCGCGATCGTCCCGCCCCAGGCCGAGACATTCAACGGCCAGTATCTGGGCACCAAGACGCAGAGCGGCGCCGAGGCCTATCAGGCCAACTACCGCCTGAACCAGCGCGTCATCGCGCCAGGCTCCTCCGTCACCGTCACCCACCGCCTGTTCGCCGGCGCCAAGGTGGTGGACATCCTGCAGTCCTACGAGAAGAACGCGAATATCCCGAAGTTCGACTATGCGGTGGACTGGGGCTGGTTCTGGTTCCTCACCCGGCCCTTCTTCTGGCTGCTGGATTTCCTCAACAAGCTCCTGGGCAATTTCGGTCTCGCCATCCTGGCGCTGACCGTGGTGGTCAAGATCGTGTTCTTCCCGCTGGCCAGCGCCTCCGACCGCGCCAGGGGCAAGATGAAGAAGCTTCAGCCCCAGATGGAGGAGCTGAAGAAGGCCCACAAGGACGATCCCCAGAAGCTGCAGCAGCAGATGATGGAATTGTACCGCCGCGAAAAAGCCAACCCGATCTCGGGGTGCCTGCCCATCCTGCTGACCATTCCGGTGTTCTTCGCGCTCTACAAGGTGCTGTTTGTCACCATCGAAATGCGCCACGCGCCCTTCTATGGCTGGATCAAGGATCTGTCGGCGCAGGACCCGACCTCGATCCTCAACCTGTTCGGCCTGATCCCCTACAATCCGCATGCGGTGCTGCCGCCGGTGATCAGCTTCATCTCCATCGGCGCCTGGCCGATCATCTACGGCGTCACCCAGTGGATGCAGACCAAGCTGAATCCGCCGCCGCCCGATCCGATCCAGGCCAAGATGTTCGCCTTCATGCCGATCATCTTCACCTTCATGTTCGCCACCTTCCCGGCGGGCCTGGTGATCTATTACGCCTGGAACAACCTGCTGTCGGTGGCGCAGCAGTGGTACATCATGAAGCGCGAAGGCGCGGACGTGTCCTTCTTCGACAACATCAAGGGCAAGCCGAAGACCAAGGCGCTCAAAGCGGCGAATGACTAAGACAGACGATCCGGAGGAGGCCGCCCGCAAGCTGTTCGCGGGACCGTGCGACTTCATCTGGGGTTCGACCAGCGCCGAACAGTTGCCGCCGGACTCGCTGAACGAGGTCGCCTTTGTCGGGCGCTCCAACGCGGGCAAGTCCAGCCTGGTCAACGCCCTGACGGGGCGCAAAAGCCTCGCGCGGGTGTCCCAGACCCCCGGCGCCACCCGCCAGATCAATTTCTTCAACCTGGCCGGCCGGCTGATGCTGGTGGACTTGCCCGGTTACGGCTTCGCCAAGCGGTCCAGGACTGAATCCGAGGCCTGGCAGGAGATGATCTTCTCCTATCTGCGCCGCCGGTCGCGCCTGAGAAGGATCGTGCTGCTGATCGATGCGCGGCGCGGGGTGATGGACAGCGACCGCCAGGTGATGGGGCTGCTGGACCAGACCGCCGTCTCCTATGGCCTGGTGCTGACCAAGGGCGACGAACTCAAGGCGAGCGAACGCGAGCCGGCGCTGGCGGCGGCGCGCGCGGAAGCCGGCAAGCACACCGCCGCGCTGGCGGAAGTGCAGTTAACCTCTTCCCTGAAGGGCGAAGGCATAGCCGCTTTGCGCACCCATCTGGCCGAACTGGCGCAATAATCATAGAAACGCCGGATTTCCCGCGCTATAACGCGCCGCTTTCAAGCGGGCGACGCCATGGCCGGATCCTCCGACGACACGCCTGAAGACCGCACCCTGCGGGTGATGGCGCGTTGGCGCCAGACCGGCCGGGTCCTGGTCGAGGCGCTGCCCTATATTCTCAAATACGACCAGAAGACCATCGTGGTGAAGTATGGCGGCAACGCCATGACCGGCACCGGCACCGACGACTTTGCCCAGGACATCGTCCTGATGAAGCAGACCGGCATCGATCCGGTGGTGGTCCATGGCGGCGGTCCCCAGATCGGCGCCATGCTCAAGCGGCTGAACATCAACTCGACCTTCATCGACGGGTTGCGCGTCACCGACGAAGCGGCGGTGGAAATCGTCGAAATGGTGCTGACCGGTTCGATCAACAAGCAGATCGTCACCGGCATCAATGCGGCGGGCGGCCGCGCCGTCGGCCTGTCGGGCAAGGACGGCAATCTGGTGATCGCGCGCAAGGTGGCGATGACCCGGACCAATCCCGAAACCGGCCAGAAGGAAGCGGTGGATCTTGGCTTTGTCGGCGAACCCGACACCGTCAATCCCGAAGTGCTGCACTCCATCATGAAGTCGGAAACCATTCCGGTGATCGCGCCCATCGGCGTGGGCCGCAAGGGCGAGACCTTCAACATCAATGCCGACACGGTGGCGGGCGCGGTCTCCTGCGCCCTCAAGGCCGAACGCCTGATCCTGCTAACCGATGTCGAAGGCGTGCTGGACCAGGACAAGAAACTGATTCCCAGGCTCAGCGTGCGCGAGGCGCGCGCCTTGATCGCCGATGGCACGATTTCCGGCGGCATGATCCCCAAGATCCAGACCGCCATCGACGCGGTCGAAGGCGGCGTCAACGCCGCCGTCATCCTGGACGGACGCATTCCCCATGTGCTGCTGCTCGAACTCTTCACCGAGCATGGCGCCGGCACCTTGATCACACGGGAATGACACGCGCATTCTGGTTGGCGCTGCTGGCGCTGGCGGGCATCACGGCGCCCGGTCTGTGGGCGCCCGCGCATGCGGCCCTGACCCTGTGCAACCGCACCAGCTATATTCTCTATGCCGCGACCTCGGCGATACAGAGTCCGCGCAGCGAAACCCAGGGCTGGGCGCGCATCGCGCCGGGCGACTGCAACCTGGCGCGCAAGGAGCCGCTGACCGCGGAAACCTATCTGGTCCATGCGCGAACATCGCTCGCCCATTCCGGTCCGTCGCGCGCCTGGGGCGGCAGCTATCCGGTCTGCGTCAAGGATGCCAATTTCTCGATTCGGCAGGGCGTGACCCAGCCTTACTGCACCGCCGACGATACCTTCGCTTTGCCTTTCGCGCCGCTGGACAATCGCGGCAAGTCGGTCTGGACGATGAATTTCGACGAGCAGCCGGGGATGAACATGACCCAGGCGCAGCTGGCCGGGGTCAAGCGCCTGCTGCGGGACAATGGCTACAAAATCGCGCGCATTGACGGGGCGCCGGACAAGGCGACCGGCGTGGCGCTGGCCGATTTCCGCAAGAAGATGCGGTTCACCCCCGCCGACGGCAATGTCGAGCTGTTCAACGCCCTGGAGCGCGAGGCGCGCAAGACCATCGCGCCGGCGGGCTATACCGTCTGCAACGACAGCAAGGAGGTCCTGCTGGTGGCGCTGGCGCAGAAGGGCGGCGGCAAGGCGGTATCGCGCGGCTGGTGGACGGTGCATGCCGGGGCCTGCGCCAAGGCGGTGACCACGCCGCTTTCCAGCGACGCGGTTTACCTCCTGGCCCAGCGCAAGTCCGGCGCCAGCATCGTCACCGGCCCCGAGCGGTTCTGCATTACCGCCGCCGCCTTCGAGATTCAGGGGGTGGGCAATTGCAAGACCCGCGGCCTTGCTGAGGCCGGATTCACCCGTACCGACACCAAGGGCCGCAGCGGCTACGTCGCCCGCATCGGTCCCGTCGGACTGGTGAAGTAGCCCTTCCGACCTTCGCTGGCCCGCGCGCGCGGGGCGAGGACTTAGGCCGGAATGTTGAAATAGTTGAGATGCCAGCGCATCTCTTCCTTGCTCAGCGGAAAGCCGACGCCGCCCTTGGCCGGCAGTATGGCGCTGGCCGGCAATTTCATGATGAAGGTCTGTATCTTGAAGGCGACGCGCATGGACAGGTGCGCATGCCAGGTGAGCGCGATGACGGGCTTGGCATTGCCCGACGCCAGTATCTTCTTCACGGTCTGGTCGGTGACATTGGCCAGCACCGCCAGCGCCGCGATCACCACTTCGCGCTTGCCCGCCTGGGCCGCCTGTTCCACGAACAATCCGTCCAGCTGGCCGTCCTTGCGCGCGGCCGCGACGGCGTCCGCCGGCGACAGGACGTCGCCCTTGCCGGCATCGGGGCTTTCCGCCAGCCGGGCGCGCAATTCGCGGTTCAGATGGATGCGGGTGGTTTCGGACAGATCGTTGCGCGCCGCCAGCCGCTCCAGGATGGAAGCGCCCACCAGGGAGCCGATGCGGCGGATGGCGCGGGCCGACAGATCGGCGCGCAGCGCCAGCGGCATGTGCCAGGCACTGATCTCCTCGGCCTGCTCGACAATGCTCTCCA
The DNA here is from genome assembly GCA_947482125.1 of Alphaproteobacteria bacterium. Taxonomy (GTDB): domain Bacteria; phylum Pseudomonadota; class Alphaproteobacteria; order Micropepsales; family Micropepsaceae; genus Rhizomicrobium. The sequence goes on along the minus strand of CANKIV010000011.1, from coordinate 3,653 downwards.
ATGTCTCCTTGCGGATCCTGGCATCGCGATTGACCAGCAATGCCGCAATCGCCGGAACATTCAGCGACTGGACCAGCTTGTCGCTGACGCTTTCATGCAGCGGCTTGCGGCTGGCGATGGCGGTCAACACTTCCTGAACTTGGCCGCAGGCAATCACTTCGATCAGGTCGGCATCCGACAGCAGCGGGGAATATTGCAGGATGGGCGCCGCCACGATGGCATTCAGATCGCGGGCCAGGGTGAGGGCGATGTCGCGCGGCACGCAGTCCAGGGACTTGACCTCCTCGGCGAGGATGGCGCGCACGCGCGTGACGGCGTCCCGCGCCAGGCATTCCAGGGTTTCGATGGTGAGGGCGAAAATGTGGGAGCTTTCACGCTCCGACAGGCCCGGCATCAGGCGCGCGATCTTCACCGCCAGTTCGGCGCGCACATCCTCATTGTCATCGTTGGCCAGCAGCCGGTTGGTGGCGGCGGGGGCGGCGGGATTGGCCGCCACGGCGGCGCGCGTCGCCGGCGCGCCGCGCACGGCAAGATAATGCAGCACATCGGCGCCGGCGTCGGTGCGGCCCGCGAGCTCGGTGGCACCGCCCGGATGCCGGGCGCGGATTTCCAGAATATCCAGGGCGTCGCGCGGATCGAGGCCCGGCCTGGCGGCAGTCCTGGCGGATGGCGGCGGTTCCTGACCCATGATCCCTCTTTTGCCCCTCGGCCCATTGTGCGCCCGGGCCTTTAACAGCCGCTAAAGAGGCATGGTGGAACAGGCGTTAACGGTGCTTGCCACCCGCCCCGCCCCGCGCCATGTTCCGCCCATGAAAAGCCCGGCCACCGCGGAAAAAGACCGCAAAATCGCCGACCAGGGGCCCGATTTCCGGCACGTGAAAAGCTGGATTTTCGACCTCGACAACACCCTGTACCGGGCCGACAACGGCATCTTCGCGCAGATTGAATCGCGCATGACCGACTATGTGACGGCGTTCCTGAAGCTGCCGCGCGAACAGGCCCGCATCCGGCAGAAGGATCTTTATCGCCAATATGGCACCACCCTGAACGGGCTGATGCGCGAGCATGAATGCGAGCCCGAGGACTATCTCAGCTTCGTCCATGACATCGATCTGGGTGATCTTGGGCCCGACGCGGCGCTGACGGCGGCGCTGGAGAATCTTCCCGGCCGGCGCTTTGTCTTCACCAATGGCTGCCGAGATCATGCGGCGCGCATCCTGAACCGCCTTCGCATGGCCCACCTGTTCGACGCGGTATGGGACATCCGCACCATGGGCTTTGCCCCCAAGCCGCAGACCGCCGCCTATGACAGCGTGGTGACGGCAGGCGGCGTTCTCCCTCGCGAATCCGCCCTGTTCGACGATATCGCCCGCAACCTGGTCCCGGCGCGCGCCATGGGCATGACCACGATATGGTTGAAAACCGACGCGCCCTGGGGCAATCACGGCCCGCTGATGGATGTCTCCGCCGGCGATATCGACCATGAGACCGAAAATCTCACCCAGTTTCTGCAGAGCATCAGGATTTGACCATGAGTGACTTGAGCGCCGCCATCGAAGCCGCCTGGGACAAGCGCGAGACGCTTGGCGTGACATCCAAGGGCGCGGAGCGCGACGCGGTGGAAGCGGCGCTGGACGCGCTGGACAATGGCAGCTTGCGCGTGGCGGAAAAAATTGACGGCCAGTGGAAGGTGAACGAGTGGCTGAAGAAGGCCGTGCTGCTGTCCTTCCGCCTCAACGACATGAAGCTGATCTCCGGCGCGCCGGGCGAAGCGGTGTGGTGGGACAAGGTGGATTCCAAGTTCGTCGGCTGGACGGAGGAAAAATTCCGCGCCGCCGGTTTCCGCGCCGTGCCGGGCGCCATCGTGCGCCGTTCCGCGTTCATCGCAAAGGGCGCGGTTCTGCTGCCCAGCTTCGTCAATGTCGGCGCCCGGGTGGGCGAAGGCACCATGATTGATACCTGGGCCACGGTCGGCTCCTGCGCGCAGGTGGGCTCGCATTGCCATATCTCGGGCGGCGCAGGCCTGGGCGGGGTGCTGGAGCCGCTGCAGGCTGCCCCCACCATCATCGAGGACAATTGCTTCATCGGCGCCCGCGCCGAAGTGGCCGAAGGCGTCATCGTGGGCGAAGGCAGCGTGCTCAGCATGGGCGTCTATCTCTCGGCCTCCACCAAGATCATCGACCGCGCCACCGGCGAGGTGCATCTGGGCAAGGTGCCACCCTATTCGGTGGTGGTGTCGGGCTCGCTGCCCAGTGACAAGGGCCCCAATCTCTACTGCGCCGTGATCGTCAAGCGGGTGGATGAGAAAACCCGCGCCAAGACCTCGATCAACGAATTGCTGCGTGACTGATGCCCACCGAGATTGACGCCCTTGCCCTGGCCCAGGCCCTGATCCGCCGCCCTTCGGTGACGCCCAAGGATGCGGGCGCCCTGGACGTGCTGGAAACCGTGCTGAAGAGCATCGGCTTTGTCACCCATCGCCTGCCCTTTGGCGACGTCGACAATCTCTATGCGCGCCTCGGCGACAGCGCCCCCCACTTCTGCTTTGCCGGCCATACCGATGTGGTGCCGGTGGGCGAGGGCTGGCAGCAGGAGCCCTTCGGCGCCGAGGTCAAGGACGGCATGCTCTATGGCCGGGGCGCCGCCGACATGAAGTCGGCGATCGCCGCCTTTGTCGCCGCCGCCGACAAGGTCGGCCCCCCAAAAGGCTCCATCAGCCTGCTGATCACCGGCGATGAGGAAGGCGTGGCGGTCAACGGCACCGTCAAGCTGCTGGAATGGCTCAAAAGCCGGGGTGAAAAGATCGACCATTGCGTGGTGGGCGAGCCCACCAGCGTCGCCAAGGCCGGCGACACCCTGAAGATCGGGCGGCGCGGCTCGATCAATTTCAAGCTCACCGTCGCCGGCGTCCAGGGGCATGTCGGCTATCCCCAGAAGGCGAAGAATCCGATTCCGGTGCTGGCCGAACTGGTGACCCAGCTGGCCTCGCACAAGCTGGACAAGGGCAACGATCATTTCGACCCCTCGACCCTGGCCTTCACCACCCTGGATGTCGGCAATGACGCCACCAACGTCATTCCGGGCGAGGCCCGCGCCGCCTTCAACATCCGTTTCAATGACAAGCACACGCCCGAAAGCCTGATCAACTGGGTGAATGACCGTGTCACCCAGGTCGCGCGCCAGTCGGGCTGCACCATCGAGGTCACCTCCCAGACCAGCGGCGTGTCGTTCCTGACCGCGCCGGGAAAATTCACCCAGCTGGTCAGCGACACGGTGGCCGGCGTCACCGGCCAGTCGCCTTTCTTCTCCACCAGCGGCGGCACTTCGGACGCACGCTTCATCAAGGATTTCTGCCCCGTGGTGGAGCTGGGCCTGGCGGGCGCCACCATGCACAAGGCCGATGAATGCGTGGCGGTGGCCGAGATCGCGGCCCTGACCGATATCTATGCCGCGCTGCTCACGGCCTATTTCGCGAAGCCCCCCATTTGAGCAGCGCGCCCATCGGCATCTTCGATTCGGGCATGGGCGGGCTGACCGTGATGCGCGCCCTGAAGGCGCGCCTTCCCAACGAATCCTTCGTCTATCTGGGCGACACCGCGCGACTTCCCTATGGCACCAAAAGCGCCGACACGGTGACGCGCTATGCGGTGCAG
>CANKIV010000010.1 GCA_947482125.1 Alphaproteobacteria bacterium | reverse complement strand
TCGGCGTGCATTACGCCGTGCGCAAGATGGAAACCTTCCGCGGCAAGAACATCCTGATCGCCGGCGGCGGCGACTCGGCGCTCGACTGGGTGATCAACCTGGCCCCGCTGGCTAAGAGCATGACCCTGGTCCATCACCGCGACGGTTTCCGCGCCGCGGCCCACAGCGTCAACCAGATGCGCGAGCTGGAGAAGGAAGGCAAAGTCAAATTCCATGTCGCCTCGGTCAAGGCGATCCAAGGCGAACCGGGCAAGATGACCGGCGTGACGCTGGCGGGCCACGACAAGACCGAGTGGCATCTCGACGTCGACACGTTCCTGCCCTTCTTCGGCCTGACCATCAAGCTGGGGCCCATTGCCGAGTTCGGCATCAACCTGAACGAAAACCTGATCCCGGTGGACACGGCGCGCTTTGAAAGCCAGACCCCCGGCATCTTCGCGATCGGCGACATCAACACCTATACCGGCAAGCTGAAGCTGATATTGTCCGGCTTCCATGAGGCCGCGCTGATGGCACAGGCCGCCTTCGCCATTGCCCGTCCGAACGAGAAGCTGCGCTTCCAGTACACGACCTCGTCTTCGAACCTGCAAAAGAAATTGGGTGTCTCGTGAAGATCATCGCCACCGACCGCCAGGGCAAGGAACACACGCTGGAAGGCCGTGACGGCTGGAGCGTGATGGAAATTCTGCGCGATGGCGGGCTGGACATCGCGGCGGAATGCGGCGGCGCCTGCGCCTGCGCCACCTGCCACGTCTACATCAATGATGGCTGGTTCGAGAAGCTGCCCAAGCCGTCGGAAGCCGAGATCGACATGCTGGACATGGCGCTGGCCGTCGAACCCAATTCGCGGCTTTCCTGCCAGGTGATCTGCAGCGACGAGACCGACGGCATCAAGGTCACCGTCGCGCCGGAGTAGTTTCTAGCGTTTCACAATATCGAAGGCGCAGGTCAGGCGTTTCTCGCCTGAGGCGAACGGCACCGTGCCGTGCCACATGTAAGCGGGAAACAGCACCAGCATGCCAGGCTCGGGCCTGACCAGATGGTCCGGGCCCAGCGGCGGCAAGGTGGGCGGGCCGGGCTCGCCAAACTTCAGCGCCCCTTCATCCCCCTGAATTCCTTTCGGCGTTCGCACATAAAAGGCCGATGACAGCCAGCCTTCGGGATGGATGTGATCGACGTGGAAGCCGCCGCTGTTCAGCCGTACCGACCAGGCGCTGGCGACCCTGTAATCCTGCGGCGGTCCGATGGCGGCGATGTGCCGGCGGATCGGCGCATCGATGGCGCCGAACAGCGCGCGGATCGCCGGATCGGGATAATCCATCAGGCTGCGGGTGGTCTGGCTGCCATGGCGCAGCGACTGGGTCACCGGATGGGTCAGCGGCCCGTGGATCGTGTCCAGCGCCGCGCCGAGATCGGCGAGATAATCCTCCACGCTGCTCCAGCCCTCGGGCGGATCGATGCGAAAGCTTTTCACCAGCCGCCCGTAATCATACAGCCCGCCATAGCGGGGATCGCCCGCCAGCCGCCAGGCCATCGCCAGCAGCGCGGTGGCGTGATGGTCGTTTGGGCGCGCGGCATGCAGCGCCTCGGCGCGCTTGACGGCTTGTGCGATGCGCCCCAGCGCCAGGTCCACTTCGATCTCGGCCTTGGCGCGCAGGCCGGGCGTCGCATCCGGCGGGGCCGCCGTCAGATGGCGGTCGGCGGCGGCGGGATCAACGCGCAATCCCGCCCGCGCCGCCAACACACGCAGGCCGGGATCGCGCTCCGCCCGGGCCGAAGCCAGCGCGAAGGCGCCCGCCTCGTCGCCCGCCGCCTGCAACAGGCGCACGGTGATGGCGACGATCTCGTGGCTCTGCGGCGCGGCGTCGAGCGCGGCGCGCGCCCTGGCGATGTCGCCGGCCTGCATCCAGACCAGATCGGCCAGTTCGCGCTGGGCCTGCGGCGAGGCCGGGTCAAAGCCCACCGCCTTGCGCCAGGCGCTTTCGGCTTGCGCAAAGCGGCCCTGCTTGCCGAGGATGCGCCCCAGCAGCGAGGCGGAATGAATATCGTCCAGGCCCAAGGCGATGGCGCGGCGGGTCGCCGCCTCCGCCTCCGCTTCCTCACCCAGCCGGAACAGGATCGAGGCCAGCGCGAACTGCGCCCCGCCGTCACCCGGCGCCAGGCGTACCGCTTCGCGCAACTGCGCGGCGCAACCGGGCAGATCGCCCAGCTGATGCAGGATAAAGCCCATCAGGCTGCGCACCGGCGCGCCCTCCAGCCCGCTGGCCATAGCAGGCGCCAGCACGGCGCGCGCATCGGCGGCGCGGCCGCGCTCCAGCAACGACCGGGCCTGGCTCAAGGGATCAGTGGGCATGCATTCAGCCTCCCGCCGCACAGATGAACTGTCAATTCCGGCCCTTTGCCGTTTCCCATTTGTACCGCTAGGCTCGCGCCCTCTACCCGAGGGCCGGATGACCGTCGCGCACGTTTACACCGTGGCCTTCCAGGGCATCGAAGCCCGCGAAGTAGACGTTCAGGTCCATATCGGCGAATCCGGCGGCGGCCAGTTCAACATTGTCGGCCTTGCCGACAAGGCGGTGGCGGAAAGCCGCAAGCGGGTGCGCGCCGCGCTGGCCGCCATCGGCCTGGCGCTGCCCTTCAAGCGCATCACCGTCAATCTGGCGCCCGCCGACCTGCCCAAGGAAGGCTCGCATTACGACCTTCGCATCGCGCTGGGCCTCCTGGCGGCGATGGGTGTGATCCCCGCCAGCGAAATGGCGAATTACGTCGCGCTGGGGGAATTGTCGCTGGATGCGGCGGTGACCGGCGTCGCCGGGGTGCTGCCCGCGGCGCTGGCGGCATCGGAACAGAATCGCGGCCTGATCTGCCCCGCCGCCAACGGGCCGGAAGCCGCCTTTGCCGGCGGCATCGAAATCCTGGCGACGCCGTCGCTGATCGCGCTGGTCAATCATGTGAAGGGCGCCTCGGTGCTGACGCCGCCGGTGCCGCGTGTGATGGAAGCGGCGCGCGCCGCGCCCGACCTGCGCGACGTCAAGGGGCAGGAAAGCGCCAAGCGCGCGCTGGAGATCGCCGCCGCCGAAATGAAGGCGAGAAATTCGCCGATCCATATTCCCTGCACCTATGTCGGGGTGGCGCCGGGGCCCTATTTCTCCAACGCGCCGACGGGAATGATCGACCCCTTCTGCGCCATGGACGGGCTGGTCAACGGCTTCGCGCCCCTGACCGGGCTTTCGAAGTAAGGGAGGGCGAAGCAAGGAACTTTTTCCTGATCTGTCCCGTTATCGCCCAATAAGACAGGAGATTCATATGAAGCCGATCATGATTCTGGGCCTTGTTCTGATCGCCGCCGGCATCGCCGGCCTGATTTTCAGCAACATCAGCTGGACCGAAACCGAGCCGCTGCTGAAGGCCGGCCCGCTGCAGATCAACACCGAGGAAAAGCACACGGTCTGGATCCCCACCGCCGCTGCCATCGCCGCCGTGCTGGCCGGGCTCGGTCTGGTGTTCGCCGGCAAGCGCACCGCCTAGTTCTTCGGCAATCTTCGTCAAGTAATCGCTTGCTGCATGCGCGAAGACGCGCGCCACAATATCGGTGCGCACCGGCGCACGCCGCGTTGCGACCTGTCACGGTTCCCGCCTATCATCCGCCCGATAAAACAGGGAAAGGATGATTATGCATTCCGTCACCAAAAAGATTTTGGGCGCGGCCGTTTTTGTCGGCCTGAGCGCCGCCGGTTTCGCCGCCATCGCGCAATCCGACCCGAAGGTCGGCGTCACCGTCAACGATCCGATCGGCCCGGTGCCCGACCCCACCCGCGTCACCTCGACCCTGCCCAAGGATTTCAAGTGCACCGGCGCGGTCGGCAAGCAGGAGACCTGCATCCTGTTCGGGGACCCCGCCAAGCCCGGCCCCTACATGGTGATGTACAAGTGGTATCCCGGCAATTTCTCCAAGCCGCACTATCACAACAATGTGCGCTGGGCCTATGTCATCTCCGGCACCTGGTGGACCTCCTCCAGCAACGTCTATGACGAGCGCCTGACCTATCCGGTCCGTGCCGGCTCGGCCGCCGTTGACCTGAAGGAAGGCATCCACTGGGACGGCGCGCGCCTGGGCGAGAAGGAACCGGCCGTGCTGATCCTGTCGGGCATCGGTCCCAACATCACCTATAACGTGGACGAGAACGGCAAGCCGGTCGGTCCGCCGCGCTAAAGAGCATGTGGTAGAGTAACGCGCCGTCCGGTCATGCCGGGCGGCGCGATTTTGTGAATGGGGTTGGGGACGATGAATCTGGACAAGCCGCCGCGCCGGAAATTCCATCCGGTCTATCTCACTCTGCTGCTGCCTTACATCGCGCTGCTCTGTGTGCCGTTCTACAACGTCACCGAGCCGACGCTGCTGGGCATCCCCTTCTTCTACTGGTGGCAGATGCTCTGGATACCGCTGGGCTCGCTTTGCATCCTGCCGGTCTTCCTGCGCGGAGAAGGCAAATGAGCATGGCACCCAATGCCGTCACCCTGACGGTCTTTCTGGGCCTGTTCGCGCTGGTCACCGTCGTCGGGTTTTTCGCGGCACGCTGGCGCGCCGGCGATCTTTCCGAACTGCATGAGTGGGGCCTGGGCGGACGGCGCTTCGGCACCTGGGTGACCTGGTTCCTCCTGGGCGGCGATCTCTACACCGCCTATACCTTCATCGCGGTGCCCGCCCTGATGTTCGGCGCCGGCGCGCCCGGCTTCTTCGCCGTGCCCTACACCATCCTGATGTATCCGCTGCTGTTCGTCGCCTTCCCGCGGCTGTGGTCGGTGGCGCAGAAGCACGGCTATGTCACGGCGGCCGATTTCGTGCGCGGACGTTTCGGCAGCCGCGAACTGTCGCTGGCCATCGCTGTCACCGGCATCGTCGCCACCATGCCCTATATCGCCTTGCAGCTGGTGGGCATGCAGGTGGTGCTGGCGGCGCTGGGCATCAATTTCTCATTGAACCTGCCGGGCTTCGGCGCGGTGGACATGCCGCTGCTGATCGCTTTCACGATCCTGGCGTTCTACACCTATTCCAGCGGGCTCAGGGCGCCGGCGCTGATCGCGGTGGTCAAGGATCTGCTGGTCTATATCACCGTCTTCGCCGCCGTGATTTTCATTCCTGCCCAGCTCGGCGGCTATGGCGCGGTGTTCGACGCCGTGCCGGAAAAAACCCTGCTGCTGGCCAAGGGTGTGGGCAGCAATCTGGGCGCGGAATTCGCCTATGCGAGCCTTGCGTTGGGTTCGATCCTGGCGCTGTTCCTCTATCCCCATGCGGTGACGGGATTGCTGTCCTCGTCCAGCCGCCAGGTGGTACGGCGCAACGCCATGATCTTGCCGGCCTATTCGCTGGCTTTGGCGCTGATCGCGCTGCTGGGTTACATGGCGATTGCCTCGGGCGTGCGCACCGATCCGCAGTATGCCGCAGGCTTCGCCGCCTTCGGCAACAACTTCGCGGTGCCGGCACTGTTCCTGAAGATGTTCCCGGCCTGGTTCGCGGGGCTTGCCTTCGCCGCCATCGCCATCGGGGCGCTGGTGCCCGCCGCCATCATGTCGATCGCCTGCGCCAACCTCTTCACCCGCAACATCTACAAGGAATGGATCAACCCCAACTGCACCAATGCGCAGGAATCCTTTGTCGCCAAGATCGTATCCATCGTGGTCAAGTTCGGCGCGCTGATCTTTGTACTGGAACTGAAGAGCACCTATGCCATCCAGCTGCAGCTCCTGGGTGGCATCTGGATGTGCCAGACCCTGCCTTCGGTGCTGCTGGCGCTGTACACCCGGTTCTGCCATCCCATGGCGCTGCTGGCGGGCTGGGCGAGCGGATTGATCGCGGGCACATGGATGGTGTCGCAGCTTGCTTTCAAGAGCTCGACCTACACGCTCAATCTCTTCGGGCTGGAAGTCCCCTGCTATGCCGCGGTCAGCGCCCTGCTGCTGAACCTGGCGGTCAGTTATGGATTGACGCTGGTGATAAACGCCGTCTCCAAACCGGTGCGGCGCGACGAGACCCGCCCCGAGGACTATCTTTAGAAAAGAAATAGGCCGGTCGCGAGACCGGCCTTTTGTCTGTCTTTCACCCCGCCTCTAACCGAAGCGACCCGTGATGTACTGTTCGGTGCGCTTGTTGTCCGGCGCGGTGAAAATCTTTTCCGTCGGCCCATATTCGATCAGCTCGCCCAGATACATGAAGGCGGTATAATCGCTGGACCGCGAGGCCTGCTGCATATTGTGGGTGACGATCACGATCGTGTAGTCGTTCGCCAGCTCTTCAATCAGTTCTTCGATCTTGGCGGTGGAGATCGGGTCCAGCGCCGAACAGGGCTCATCCAGCAAAATCACTTCCGGCTTGGTCGCCACGCTGCGCGCGATGCACAACCGCTGCTGCTGGCCGCCCGACAGCGACAGGCCGCTGGCGGAGAGCTTGTCCTTGACCTCGCCCCACAGGGCGGCGCGTGACAGCGCGTCTTCGACCCGTCCATCCATCTCCGAGCGCGGAATGCGCTCATAGAGTTTGATGCCGAAAGCGATGTTGTCATAGATCGACATGGGAAAGGGCGTCGGCTTCTGGAACACCATGCCGATGCGGGCGCGCAGCAGATTGAGGTCCTTGGTGGTCAGCAGATTCTCGCCATCCATCAGGATTTCGCCGTCGGCGCTCTGGTTGGGATAAAGTTCGAAGATGCGGTTGATGGCGCGAAGAAGCGTGGACTTGCCGCAGCCCGACGGGCCGATGAAGGCCGTCACTTTGCGCTCCAGCAGCGGCAGGGTGATGTTCTTCAGGGCCTTGCTTTTGCCGTAGTAGAAATTCAGGTCCTTGATATCGATCTTGGTCTTGTCCGAAGACGGCGCGGGCGCGTGATGCTCAGGGGCGAGGTGAAGGGCGGTGTCCATGGATCAGGTCCGTTTTTGATTGCCGAGAATGCGGGCGATGATGGAAAGGGTAAGCACCGTGATGGTGACCAGCAGCGCGCCGGCCCATGCGAGGTCGTGCCAATCTTCGTAGGGTGAGATCGCATACTGGAAGATTACCGCGGGCAGCGACGCCATCGGCTTGGTCAAGTCGGTGGACATGAAATTGTTGTTGAGCGCGGTGAACAGGATCGGCGCGGTTTCGCCGGAGATGCGCGCAATCGCCAGCAGGGCCCCGGTGATGATGCCGGCGCGCGCCGCCTTCCAGGTCACCAGCTTGATGACAAAGTTTCGCGGCGCCCCCAGCGAGCTGGCGGCTTCGCGCAGACTGTCCGGCACCAACAGCAGCATATTCTCGGTGGTGCGCACCACCACCGGGATCACGATCACCGCCAGGACGACGATGCCGGCGATGGCCGAGAAATGGCCCATCGGCACCACGACCAGCTCGTATACAAAGAGACCAAGTACGATGGACGGCGCCGACAGCAGGATGTCGTTCACGAACCGCACCACAAAGGCGAGTTTTCCGTAGCGGGCATATTCCGCCAGATAGGTGCCGGCGAAAATGCCGATCGGTGTGCCGATCACCACCGCGCCCAGGCTCATCACCACACTGCCGAAGATGGCATTGGACAGGCCACCCTGGCTGCCCGGCGGCGGCGTCGTTTCGGTGAACAGATGCGGCCCCAGCGCCGCGACGCCATTCGACAGCAATGCCCACAGGATAAAGCCCAGCCAGGCCAGGCCGAACAGGGCCGCGCTGAACGACAGGACAATAAACGCCGAGTTGGCGAGACGGCGGCGGAAATACAAAGCGCGATTGACGACCATTACTTGCCCTGCCCCTTTTCCATGGAGCGCACCATCAGTTGCGCCGCCGCCAGCACGATGAAAGTAATTACGAACAGCAGCAGGCCCAGTTCGATCAGCGCGGAGGTGTAAACTTCCGTCGTCGCTTCGGTGAATTCATTGGCGATGGCGGCCGAGATCGAGGTGCCGGGCGCAAACAGCGAAGGCGCGATGCGATGCGCATTGCCGATCACAAAGGTGACGGCCATGGTTTCGCCCAGGGCGCGGCCCAGCGCCAGCATCGCGCCGCCAACCACACCGTTGCGGGCAAAGGGCAGCGCCACTTTCCGGATCACTTCCCATTGTGTGGCGCCGACACCATAGGCGGCTTCCTTCAGCACCGAGGGCACGGTTTCCAGTACGTCGCGCGTCACCGCCGCGATGAAGGGCAGGATCATGATGGATAGGATCAGGCCGGCGGTGAAGATGCCGATGCCGTAGGGCGCGCCGCCGAACAGGGTGCCAAGCACCGGTACATCGGCGACCGCATTCATGACCGGTTCCTGTACAGCGCCCTGAAACCAGGGCGCGAAGACGAACAGGCCCCAGATGCCGTAGATGATGGAGGGAATGCCCGCCAGCAGTTCGATGGCGATGCCGACGGGACGGCGGAACATGCGCGGGCAAAGTTCGGTGAGGAAGATGGCGATGCCGATGCCCACCGGCAAGGCGATGAGCATGGCGATGGCGCTGGTGACCAGGGTGCCGTAGATGGGCCCCAGCGCGCCGAAGCGGTCGCGGGCCGGGCTCCAGGCCTCGGTGGTGATGAAGCCGAAGCCGAAGGCCTTGAAGGCCGGCATCGAGCCGAGGATCAGGGACGCGATCACGCCGGCGAAAATCAGCAGCACCAGAATGGCGGCCGCCATGGATGTCAGGCGGAAACGGGTATCCCCCGCGCCGGCGCGGCGCGCGGTCTGGGCTCTGACGGTGAGGTCGGCGGTTTGGCTCAAGCTGATATCGGTCAAAAGACAGCCCCGGGAAGGTCATAAGGTCGGGCGCAATCCACACCCCTCCCGCGCCACGAACATCACAGTCCTGCAAAGCTTTTGTGACAGCGTTCCACCGCCTGCCGGGATCTTGGGTAATTGGCTGTTTTTGCTGAGGTTTTTGGCCAGAGAAAGTATTAACAGGCCGTGGGACCCCGGTTAACAGAAAGGCAGGAACTTTAAACGTTTCTGAAGGGACGGCGGGCCAGACTTGGCAGCGGAAAATCAGGAAAAACACCCGGCAATGTCGGTTGTACGGATCATCAGGCTTGTATTCGGCGCCATCGCGGGCGTCATGCTGGTGGCTGCCCTGGGCGACATCCTGCTGTCAGGCCATCTCACCGTGATTTCGCCCTTCAGTTTCGGCGCCCTGGTGGCGGTGGCGCTGGCCTACCTCCTGACCAACATGCTCGCGTCGCGCGAGCGCGAGGAAATGCTGGAGGCCCAGAGCACCCAGCTCAAGACCATCGCAGGACGCCTGGAAGTCTCGCTGAAGAATGCCGCGGTCATCAATGGGCGGTTGAACCAGAGCGAAGCGCACTACAAGGGCCTGGTGGACGCGCAGGGCGACGCCATTTTCCGCCGCGATGCCTCCAGCCGCCTCACCTATGGCAACGATGCCTTCTTCAAGCTGTTCGGCATCGCGCCCGCGCGCACCATCGGCTATCCCTTCGCGCCCGAGCCCCACCCCGAAAGCCGGGCGCCTTTGTTCGGCAGCTTTCTGGAATCTGGCCGCAACCGCGCCCGCTATGACCAGCATGTGATGACCGCCCATGGCTATCGCTGGATCGCCTGGGAGGATTACGCGGTGCGCGATCCCCATGGCCGGCTGGTCGAAGTGCAGAGCGTCGGCCGCGACATCACCGACCGCAAGACCCTGGAAACTGCGCTGACCGAAGCGCGCGATTCCGCCGAGGAAGCCAGCCGCGCCAAGTCCGGCTTCCTGGCGACCATGAGCCACGAGATCCGCACCCCGATGAACGGCGTGCTGGGCATGGGCCGGCTGCTGCTGGAAACCGACCTGCGCCCCGAGCAGCGCACCTATGCCGAAGCCATCACCCAGTCGGGCGAAGCGCTGCTCACCCTGATCGGCGACATCCTGGACTTCTCCAAGATCGAAGCTGGCATGCTGCATCTGGACGAGGACGACGTCGATCTGCGCACCATGCTGTGCAATATTTCCGAACTCCTCTGTCCACGCGGCCATGCCAAGGGCGTGGAAGTCACCGCCATCGTGTTGCCCGAAGTGCCGCAGAAAATCCGCGCCGACGAGGGGCGCCTGCGCCAGGTGATCACCAACCTGATGGGCAATGCCGTCAAATTCACCGAAACCGGCGGCGTCTGCATCGAAGTCAAAGGCATCATGCAGGATGGCCGTCCCTTCCTGCGCTTTGAAGTGCGCGATACCGGCGTCGGCGTGCCGCCGGCCAAGCGCCGGGAAATTTTCCAGGAATTCGTCCAGGCCGATGCCAGCCATGCCCGCAAGTTCGGCGGCACCGGCCTTGGCCTGGCCATCTCCAAGCGGCTGGTGGACACGATGGGCGGCGAGATCGGCGTCGATGCCGCGCCGGAGGGCGGCTCCAGCTTCTGGTTCACCCTGCCCGTGTCGGTGGTCGAAGGCGCCGGCGACAACGCCCAGCCGTTGCAGGGGCTGCAGGTGGCGGTGATGAGCAAGAACAAGGCGCTGCGCGAAGGCCTGTATCTGCAGGTGGCGGCCGCCGGCGGAATTCCCGCCGATCCCCGCGGCCACGCCGATGTGGTGCTGATCGATGCCGGCACCGGCAATGCGCCTGAACTGACGGTACATCCCGATCCCGCCGTTCCCGCGCTGGTGCTGCTGACGCCCAATGCGCGCGGTTGCCTGGAAGACATGCGCGCCCTGGGGTTCCAGGGCTATCTGGTCAAGCCGGTGCGCCAGACCTCGCTGGTGACGCGGGTGCTGCTGTGTTGCGGCGACCGCATCGGGCAATCCTTGCGGGACGCGCCAGACACAGAAATGGCCGTCCACCTGATTCCGGCCCCCGCCATGACAGAGACCGCGACAGATGACGGCCTGCCGCCCTTCATCACCGCGCTGGCATGGCACGAGGAAGTAGCGGAGGAACCGCCGGCGCAGGAACAGGCGTTCGACTATCCCGATTTCGATCCGCCCGCGATTCCCGCGCCCTTCATGGAAGACCATCCCGCCGCAGCCCGCAGCGTCGGCCCGGCGGTGATCACCCCGTCCGCCGAGGACGGGCTGCGCATCCTTCTAGCCGAGGACAATCCCATCAACATGATGTTGATTCGCGAACTGCTGCGCCGCCGCGGCCACAGCGTGGTGGAAGTGACGACGGGCAATGCCGCGGTGCAGGCAATACTGGACGACAGTTTCGACCTGCTGCTCACCGACATCCACATGCCCGGCATGGACGGCATCGAGGCGGCCCGCGCAATCCGCGCCGGCGAAGTGCGCACCGGACGCCGCCGCACCCCCATCGTGGCCCTGACCGCCGACGCGCTGGAGGACGGCAAGAAGGCCTGCCAGCAGGCGGGCATGGACGGCTTCCTCACCAAGCCGGTGGATCCCGCCGAGCTGGAAGAAATGTTCCTGATGCTCTTCCCCAGTGAAGAGCGCGCCTACACCGCCGTCGCCTGATCGCAAGGGCTAGGCATCGCGCAGAAATTCTGTAGCCTTCGCGCCGGAACGAAGCGGGGCAATCATGGCGGACACGGCGGCACATCGTAGCTGGCTCGATGGCATCAAGCCGTATATCGAGAAAGAGCCTATTGCCGCTTTCTTCCTGGGTGTCTCGTCCGGCTTTCCCTATGCGATGATCGCCGCCACACTGACCACCCGGCTGGCACAGGATGGCATCTCCAAGCGCAGCGTCACCGCCTTCTCCCTCGCCTTCCTGGTCTACAATCTCAAATTCCTCTGGGCCTGGATGGTGGACGGCGTGCGCCTGCCCATTCTCGGGCGGCTGGGCCAGCGCGTCTCCTGGATGATCTTCGCGGGCCTGCTGGTGATGGCGGCGGTGGCCAATCTCGGCTTTGTCGATCCCGCCACCAGCCTGATCCAGACCGCGTATGCCGCAATACTTGTGGGCGTGGCGGGCGCCACCTTCGACATCGTGATCGACGGCTACCGCATCGAGATTCTCAAGCCGCACCAGCTCGGCACCGGTTCAGGCATGACCCAGTATGGCTGGCGCATCGGCTCCACCCTCGCCGCCTCCGTTGCTTTGGTGATGGCTGCCTATATCGGCTGGAACTGGTCCTATCTTCTCTGCGCCGCCCTGGCGCTGCCCGCGATGCTGACGGCGCTGATCCTGGGCGAGCCCGAAAGGCATCGCCAGATCACCAGGCGTTCGGGCTTCGTCTCGGCCTTCAAGGCGACCTACGAACCCTTCGTCGAATTCTTCAGCCGGCAGGGCGCGTTCCTGGTGCTGCTGTTCATCCTGCTGCACAAGATAGGCGACACGCTGAGCCAGTTGACGGTGCGGCTGCTGTTTAACGATCTGGGTTTCACCAATATCGAGATTGCCACCTACGATGTCGGTCTGGGGTTCTGGGCCTATCTGATCGGCATCTTTGTCGGCGGGGCGATGTACGCCAAGCTGGGCATGAAGCGTTCGGTGCTGATCAGCCTGGTGCTGATGGGCATCACCAATCTGAGCTTCGCCATCCTGGCCCAGGCCGGTCACACCAATCTGGGCATGGCGTTGGCGATCGGCTTTGAGAATTTTGCCAGTGGCATCGGCGGTGTAACGGTGGTGGCCTATTTCTCCGCCCTGACCGACCTGCGCTTTACCGCATCGCAATATGCGCTGATATCGGCGGCGGCGAGCATCTTCGGCCGCATCCTGACCGGAACCTCGGCAGGCGCGCTGGTCGAATCCTTCGGCTATGTGAACTTCTACCTGCTGACCACCCTGGCGGCGGTGCCCGGCATCCTTCTGTTCTGGCTGATGATGCGCGCCGGGCTGATTGATGCCTCCATAGGGTCGGCAGGCAAACCCCGCTAGCTGTTCAAAAAAATAGCACTTACACGTACATTAACGCCCTTTAACGCCACCGGGCGGCGGACTGTCACAATCCATTGCTCCGGGGGCGGGGAATGGGGTAAAATTGCACAAATGTCGCAATTTGGGGCTACCCCAATGCGTACAGAGCCGGTGGCGGTGAGTCGTGGGGAACGCACCGCGCCCAACAGGAAGCGATCGTGGTCAATATTTACGAAGCGGGACCTTTCGAGGGCCGCGCGGAGCAATGGCCGGTCCTGGCCGTCTCCGGCGCGCTGGAAGTGCGCCTGGCCGAGACCGAACTGGAAATCGAACAGGCCCAGCGCCTGCGTTATTCCGTATTCTATGAAGAGATGAGCGCCACCCCCTCGCCGCAGATGCGCGAAAGCGGGCGCGACTTCGACAAGTTCGACGATGTCTGCGACCACCTGCTGGTGGTGGACCGCGATGCCCATGACGAAGACGGTCAGCCGCTGGTGGTGGGCACCTATCGCCTGACCCGCGAGCGCGACGCCGCCAAGGTCGGCGGCTTCTACACGTCCAGCGAATTCGACCTGTCGCCGATGCTGCGGTCCCTGCCGCGCGAAACCAAATATCTGGAACTGGGCCGTTCCTGCATCCTGAAAAGCTATCGCGCCCGTCCCGGCACCATGCAGCTTTTGTGGAAAGGCCTGATGGCCTATGTCGCGCGCTTCGACATCGACATGATGTTCGGCTGCGCCTCGCTGCCCGGCACCGACGTGGCGGAGATGACCCTGCCGCTGTCCTATCTCCATCATTTCGTGCCCATGCCCGAGCACCTGCGGGTCAAGGCGCGTCCCGAACTGTTCGTGGACATGAACCGCATGCCCAAGGACGCCATCGACCCGCGCGAAGGGATCCGCAGCCTGCCCGCGATTTTGAAGGGTTATGTCCGCGCCGGTTGCGGCATCGGCGACGGCGCCGTGGTCGACCGCCAGTTCGGCACCACCGACGTCTTTATCTACTTCCCGGTCTCCGGGTTGGACGCCCGTTACAAAAGCCGCTTCGGGCTGACCAAGTGACAGCGCGGTAGCGCTGTCATCCCCGGCGAACATCGCGCAGCGATGTGAGGAAAGGGGGTCCATTCATTAAGGAGGTGACGATGCGCGTGTTCGGATTGGCGCTGGCGATGCTGCTTGCCTGTGGCGCGCCCGCACTTGCGGAAAAAGCCTTGATTGAATCGCCGGACGCGCCCAAGGCCATCGGGCCCTATTCGCAGGCGATCAGGAGCGGCGGACTGGTTTTCCTGTCGGGGGCGCTGCCCTTCGACCCTGCCGGCAAGACCGACTACAGCACCCTGGATGTGACGACGCAGACCAAACGGGTACTCGACAATATCGTCCTGACCCTGAGCGCCGCAAACCTGACCCTGGCCGATGTGGTTTCGGCCACCGTCTATGTCACCGACGTGAACGACTTCGCCGCCGTGAATACGGTCTATGCCAGCTATTTCAAGGCGCCCTATCCGGCCCGCACCTTCGTGCAGGTCGCCAAATTGCTGCGCAATGTGAAAGTCGAGATTACCGTTATCGCGGCAGCGAAGTAATCAGGACAGGTCGAAGAGCAGCACTTCGCTGGGCGCCTTTGAGCGCACGGTGATCTGGGTCTGATCGGTGATGGCGGCGGCATCGCCCGCCTTCAGCGTTTCGTCGCCAATCGTGACTTCGCCCCTGGCCACCTGCAGCCAGGCCTTGCGGCCCTGCGCCAGGGGGCGGATGGCCTCGACATTGGCATCCAGCTTCGCCACCCAGATTTCCGCATCCTGCACCAGCCGTACCTCGTGCTCGCGCGGCTCCGGCCCGGCGATGCGGCCGAAATGATTCTGCACCACCTCCGGGGGGATCGTCTTCTGCTCATAGCCCGGTTCGATGCCGGTCTTGGACGGCATGATCCATATCTGCAGAAGATGGCAGGTCTCGGTGGGGCTGGCATTGAATTCGGCATGGACGATGCCCGAGCCGGCGCTCATGCGCTGGATCTCGCCGGGACGGATGACGCCGCCGCCGCCCGTGGAATCCTTGTGGGCGATGGCGCCGTCCAGGATGTAGGTGACGATTTCCATGTCGCGGTGGGGATGGGGCGGAAAGCCCGCGCCGCCCTTGATCCAGTCTTCGTTGATCACCCTGAGCGGCCCGAAGCTTTCATGCGCCGGGTCGTAATAGTCGCCGAAGGAAAAGCTGAAGCGCGAATCCAGCCAGTCGATCTTGCCCTTGCCGCGGTCTTCGGATCTGCGCACCGTGATCATTTGCGGTTGCTTTCAATGGCATCCCAGACAAGACCCGCGATATCGGCGCCGCCGAACCGCTTGACCTCGTGGATGCCGGTGGGAGAGGTAACGTTGATCTCGGTCATATAGTCACCGATCACGTCAATTCCCGTGAAAATGAGCCCCCGTTTTTTCAACTCTGGCCCGATGGCGGCGCATATCGCCTTTTCGCGGGGCGTCAGGTCGGTGGCTTCCGGGCGCCCCCCCACATGCATGTTGGAGCGGGCTTCCCCGCTGGCCGGAACCCGGTTGATGGCACCGGCGAATTCGCCGTCCACCAGGATGATGCGCTTGTCGCCCTTGCGCACATCGGAAAGGTAGCGCTGGACGATGACAGGCTCGCGATAGAATTGGGTGAACATCTCCATCAACGCGCCGAAATTTTCGTCGTCTTCCTTCACCCGGAACACGCCGGCGCCGCCATTGCCGTAGAGCGGCTTGAGGATGATGTCCCTGTGCTCGGCGCGGAAGGCGCGGATTTCACGCAGGTCCGAGGTGATCAGGGTGGGCGGAATGAATTCCGCGAATTCGGTGACAAAGAGCTTTTCCGGCGCGTTGCGCACCTCGTTGGGGTTGTTGACCACCAATGTCCTGGGATGGATACGCTCCAGAATATGCGTGGCGGTGATATAGGCCATGTCGAAGGGCGGGTCCTGGCGCATCAGCACCACATCGGCGGCGCTGAGGTCGTAAACGAACGCATCGCCCAGCGCGAAATGATCGCCCTTCACGGCGCGCACGTTCAGGGGGCGCACATGCGCCGTCACCTTCCCGTCGCGGAAGGACAGGTCGCGCGGGCCGTAATAGAGCATGGCATGGCCGCGCCGCTCGGCTTCCAACGCCAGGGCGAAGGTGGAATCGCCGCCGATATCGATGTTCTCGATCGGGTCCATCTGGATTACGACGGTCAGCGCCATGAAAACCTCTAGGACAAATCGGGCCGCCACACATCCCGGTGGTGCACCGGCAAGGCGCGCGGGACGATGGCGACAATATCAAAACGAGACCCGCGCCGGGCAAGCCCCGGGCGGCCGGCGAGATATAAGGAGGCGGCATGGGCAATGCGAGTCTGCTGGGCGGGCAGCACCGATTCCGCCGCAAACCGCGCGTTTTCCCGCGCCTTGACCTCGATGAAGCAGACCGGGCCGAAGGGCGCGGCGGCCACCAGGTCGACCTCCCCGGCATGGGTCTTCAGCCGCCGGGCCAGGATGCGATAGCCCTTCAGGCGCAGCCACAGCGCCGCCACGCTTTCGCTGTGATGGCCGCGGCGCTCGGCCTGCTGGCGACTAGTCTTCATCTTTCAGTTCCAGGGCGCGGTCGTAGAGCTTCTTGCGTGATCCGTCGGTGAGATCGGCGATCATGTTGGCCGCCGCCTTGACCGGCATGAAGGCGAGTGCGGCGGTCAGCGCCGCATCGATCTTGGCATCATCCGTCACGGCCTCGCCGGGCGGCCCCACCAGCAGGGTAACCTCGCCCCGGGGGGCGCCGGCCTTTTCATAATGCGCCGCCAGTTCAGACAAGGAACCCCGCCGCACCTCTTCATGCATCTTGGTCAGCTCCCGCGTCATGGCGCAGGGCCGATTCCCCAGCACCTCCGCCATCGCCGCCAAGGAGTCCGACAGCCGCTGCGCCGATTCAAAAAAGATCAGAGTGGCGCGCACGCCTTTCAATTCTTCCAGCGCGGTCTTGCGCTCGCCCTGGCGGCTGGGAAGAAAGCCGGCGAACAGGAAGCGGTCCGACGGCAGCCCGCTCAGGGTCAGCCCCGCCAGCACCGCCGACGGTCCGGGGATGGCCACGACATTGGCGCCCGCCTCGATCGCGGCGCGCACCAGCTTGTAGCCGGGGTCCGACACCAGGGGCGTGCCGGCATCGCTGACCAGCGCCACCACCTCGCCCCCAGCCAGCCTTGCCAGAATCCGGGGCCGCATTTCGGGAGCATTGTGGTCGTTATAGGGGATGAGCGGCTTGGAGACGCCGTGGATCGACAGCAGCTTGGAGGTGACGCGGGTATCCTCGGCGGCGATGACGTCGCAACCTTTCAGCACGTCCAGCGCTCTCAACGAGATGTCCCGGGCGTTGCCGATGGGGGTGGCCATGACATAGAGCCCCGCCGCCAAACTGCCGCGATCCGGTGATTTACCGCCAGCGTCCAAAGGCTTAAGTTCGCCCGGCAAAGGATGTTTCGATGACATTGCGTTCCCTGTCCCGCTTTTGTGCCATTGCCTTGGGCCTGGCGATAGCCGGTTGCGCCGCCAAGCCCGCGCCCCCGCCGCCGCCGCCCATGGTGGCCGCCCCCCAGGCGCCCCTGGTCACCAATCCGCTGGACCGGGACATGCCCAATTACCTGCGCCTGCCCGGCCTGCCCGAGGGCACCCCGGTGCGGGTCGGGATGATTCTGCCCTTTTCCAGCACCGCGCCTGGCACCCGGGCCATTGCCGCCTCGATGCTGAAGGCCGCCCAGCTGGCGATGTTCGATTCCGGCAATCCGCGCATCCTTCTGATGACCGCCGATGACGGCAATGGCGGCGCCAGCGCCGCCAAGGCGGCCGAACAGTTGCTGGCGCAAGGCGCCGAAATCATTGTCGGGCCCCTGTTCGGCGCTTCGGTGTCCGCGGTTGCTCCCATCGCGCGCGACCGGGCTGTGCCGGTACTGGCCTTTTCCACCGAGCGCAGTGTCGCGGGCAACGGCACCTATCTCTTGAGCTTCATGCCGCAGAATGAAGTGCGCCGTGTGGTGTCCCATGCGGCAGCCAATGGCCACCGGCAGTTTGCGGCGCTGGTGCCGCAAACCGCCTATGGCGATGTGGCGTTGACAGCGTTCCAGGTCTCGGTCGCCGCCGCGCGCGGCACTGTCGTGAGTCTGGAGCGTTTCGCGCCCAATGCCGCCGCCGTCACCGCGCCCGCGGGTCTGGTGGCCAAAAGCGGCGCCGATGCGGTGTTCATCCCCCAGGGCGGCACCATCCTGCGCGCCATCGCGCCGACCCTGTCGCTTGACGGCATGGCACGCGAGAAGGTGAAGCTGCTGGGCACCGGCCTGTGGGACGATGCGGGCTTGTCGCGCGAGGCCAGCTTGCAGGGGGCATGGTATGCCGCACCGTCACCCCAGGCCGATGCCGAATTCATAGCCAAATACCGCGCCGCCTTCGGCGTGGCCCCAGCGGGCCTCGCCAATCTTGCCTATGACGCGATGTCGCTGGTGGCGCTGCTGGCGCAGGGCCAGCCCTATCATCGCTTCACCCCGGCGGCCCTGATGGATCCCAACGGCTTTGCCGGGGTCGGGGGCATTTTCCGCTTCAACGCCGATGGCACATCGGAACGCGGGTTGGCGGTGCTGGAGATGAATGCGGCAGGCCCGGTGGTGGTCAGCCCCGCGCCGACGACGTTCCTGCGGCCGGCGTTCTAGGAGCGACCGGCAACCCGAAGCGTTGCGCAGCAACGCGGAGGGCCTGTCCGGCGCGACCATAAAATCAGTTCAGAAGCTTTTCGATTACGCGGTTGAGCAGCAGGCGCCCGCCGGGCGTCGCGGTCAGCCTTTCGCCGTCGAGGGTGACAAAACCCTGCTCCGCCATCGCGGTAATTTTGCTGGCGTCGGGACGCGCGCCCCAGCGCTTTTCATACGCGCCAAGATCGATGCCTTCGGCCAAACGCAGATTCATCAGCAGGTGTTCGCGCGCTGCTTCGTCGTTTGACACCAAGGTCCGTTCGGCAAAGCCATGGCCGCTTTTGCTGACGGTGTCGCGCCAGCGTTCCGGCAGTTTGATCGCGGCGGTGGCGGTGCGTTGACCGTCCAGCGCCAGCCGCCCATGCGCGCCGGGACCGACGCCGGCATAATCGCCATACCGCCAGTAGATCAGGTTGTGACGGCTTTCCGCCCCTCGCCGGGCATGGTTGGAAATCTCGTAGGCGGGAAGGCCAGCCGCGTCCGTCAATTCCTGCGTCGTTTCATAAAGTCCGGCGGCCATGTCATCGTCCGGAATCGTCAACTGGCCGTTCCTGTGCAGCAGCGCGTATGGCGTTTCCGGTTCGATCGTCAGCTGATAAAGCGACAGATGCTCGGTGCCGAAGCCGATGGCTTCACGCAATTCCTGACGCCACTGCGCATCGCTCTGGTCCGGGCGGGCATAGATCAAATCCAGTGAAACCCGGCCAAAAACACCCATCGCCATTTTCAGCGCCGCCTTGGCTTCGGCGACATCGTGCAACCGTCCCAGCTTTTTCAGATCGGCATCATTCAATGCCTGTACGCCCAGAGAAACCCGGTTGACGCCCGCGGCGCGGTAATCGGCAAAACGCGCCGCATCGGCGGATGCCGGATTGGCTTCCAGGGTGATTTCCGCGTCATTGGCCATCGGCCACAGGCTGGCGATCTTCGAGAGAATGCGGCCCGCCGATTTTCCCGCCATCAGCGAGGGCGTGCCGCCGCCGAAGAAAATCGTTTCAACGACCGGGCGTTCATTCTGCGTCTTCGCCACCCAGTCCAATTCAGCGAGAATGCCATCCACCCAGCCGTCTTCGTCCATGGCGGTGCGGACATGGGAATTGAAATCGCAGTAAGGACATTTGGCGGCGCAGAACGGCCAGTGGACGTAAACGCCGAAGGCCAATTTAGAGGCTCTCGGTGAAGATGCCGGAATGCAGCAGCTTCTCGAACGCCTTGGCGCGGTGGCTCATGGCGTGTTTTTTTGCCGGGTCGATTTCGGCAAAAGTTTCTTCCATGCCGTCGGCAATGAAGATGGGGTCATAGCCGAAGCCGTGATCGCCGCGCGGCGGGAAGGTCAGGCTTCCATGCACTTCGCCCTGGAAGGTCTGAACTTCGCCAGACGGCATTGCAATCGACAAGGCGCAAACGAATTTTGAGGGACTGGTCTTCAAACCCTTGTGGCGCAACTCGTCATGGACACGGTTCATGGCGACACGGAAATCCTTGGTCGGGCCCGCCCAGCGGGCTGAATAGATTCCCGGATCGCCGCCCAGCGCTTCGACGCACAGTCCGGAATCATCGGCCAGGGCGGCATGGCCGCTGGCCTTGGCCGACGCATGCGCCTTGAGTTCGGCATTGGCGGCGAAGGTCGTTCCAGTCTCGTCCGGCTCGGGCAGGCCCAGCGATCCGGCGCTGACCGCGACAATGCCGTGCGGTCCCAGCAGCGCCTTGATCTCGCGCACCTTGCCTTCATTGTGAGAAGCGACCACCAGCTGGCTGCCGCGCGGCAATCTCACGCCAATGCTTCCTTTTGCAACGTAACCAGTTCGCCGATGCCCTTGCGCGCCAGCTTGAGCAGCGCCAGCAATTCGTCTTCGCTGAACGGCGCACCTTCGGCGGTGCCCTGGATTTCCACCAGTCCGCCCGCACCGGTCAGCACGAAATTGGCGTCGGTCTCGGCCTTGGAATCTTCGTCGTAATCCAGATCCAGCACCGGCACGCCCTTGTAGATGCCGCAGGAGATCGCCGCGACGTGATCCCTAATCACCGGCGCGGTGACCATGCCGGTCTTCTTCATGAAGGCCAGGCATTGGCCCAGCGCGACAAAGCCGCCGGTGATGGCGGCGGTGCGGGTGCCGCCATCGGCCTGCAGCACGTCGCAGTCGAGCGTGATCTGGCGTTCGCCCAGCGCCGACAGGTCGCAGATCGCGCGAAGCGAGCGTCCGACCAGCCGCTGGATTTCCTGGGTGCGGCCCGACTGCTTGCCGGCGGCGGCCTCGCGGCGCATGCGGTCATGGGTGGAACGCGGCAGCATGCCGTATTCCGCGGTGACCCAGCCCTTGCCCGAGCCCTTCAGAAAGGGCGGCGCCTTTTCCTCAAGGCTGGCGGTGACCAGCACATGGGTGTCGCCGAACTTGACCAGGCACGACCCCTCGGCATGGCGGGAAAAGCCCGGGGTGAGGGAAACGGCGCGCATCTGGTCGGGGGCGCGGTTGGAAGGGCGCATGGAGCCTCATATATGGGTCTGCTAACGTGGGGCGTTACCTACAGTGGGCTTCGCCCAACAAGCAAACGAAACCGGAAAATATAAGGTTTTCAACAGTTTGAGCCTGGAACCGCGCCCCTCTTTGGTAGTCCCGCCCGGCCTGACCGACCGGCCGCGCGAGGTATTCCGCCATCTGGTGGAGGCTTTCCTGGCCTCCGGCGAGCCGGTGGGGTCGCGCACCCTGTCCCAGCGCCTGCCCTTGACCCTGTCGCCGGCCTCGATCCGCAATGTGATGTCGGACCTGGAATCCATGGGCCTGCTCTATGCCCCGCACACCAGCGCCGGGCGGGTGCCGACCGAAAAGGGCCTGCGCCTGTTCGTTGATGGCCTCCTGGAAATCGGCGAGCTGCAGCCGGACGAACGGGTCGCGATCGAGGCGCGCATGTCGGGCAGCGGCCGCGGCATCGAGGAACTGCTGACACAGGCCACCCAGAGCCTTGCGGGCCTGTCGCGCTGCGCCGGCCTGATGGTGACGGCCAAGCAGGATTCGCCCCTCAAGCATGTCGAATTCGTCGCCGTGGCGCCGGGCAAGGCACTGGTCATCATGGTCAGCGAAGACGGCCAGGTGGAAAACCGCGTCATCGACACGCCTGTGGGACTGCCGGTTTCGGCGCTGATCGAAGCGGGCAATTATCTGGGGGCCCGGCTGCGCGGCCGCACCATCGATACCGCCCGCGCCGAAATTCTGGCCGAACTGGATAGCGAAAAGCTGCAGCTCGACGCCCTCACCGCCAAGGTGGTCGCCGAAGGGCTCGTCACCCTGGCCGGTCCGGAGAAAGTCCTGATCGTGCGGGGCCAGTCGCATCTGCTGGACAGCGTGGGCGGGGGCGAGGATATCGAGCGCATCCGCAACCTGTTCGACGATATCGAACGCAAGGCCGACCTGATCCGCCTTTTGGAACTCGCCAAGGATGGCGAGGGGGTGCGGATTTTCATCGGTTCGGAAAACCGGCTTTTCTCGCTTTCGGGCTCCTCCATCGTCGCCGCCCCCTATGCCAATGCCCAGGGCAAGATCGTGGGCGTTATCGGCGTATTGGGGCCGACCCGGCTGAATTACGGCCGCATCATCCCCATGGTGGACCACACCGCCAAAGTTATTGGACGACTGCTAGCTTAGAGTTTAAGGACTGCGCCATGAACGAAGAACCGACCCAACTGCCCGATTCCGAGAACCCCCATGCGGCTGAATTCGCCGTGCTGGAAGCTTTGAAAGCGGAAGTCGAAACCCTCAAGGACCAGCGCCTGCGCGCCCTGGCGGAAGTGGAAAATATCCGCCGCCGCGCCGAGAAGGAAAAGGCCGAGGCCGGCCAGTATGCCGTGACCAAATTCGCCCGCGACATGGTGGGGATCGCCGACAATTTCGCCCGCGCCCTGGCCGCCGTGCCCGCCGGGGTGCGCGAGGCCGCCGACCCGCAGGTTCAGGCCGTGCTGGACGGCGTCGAAGCCACCGACCGCCAGTTGCTGCAGACGCTGGAGCGCTATGGCGTCAAGCAGGTCGACACCAGCGAAGGCAAGTTCGATCCCAACCTGCATCAGGCGATCGCCGAAGTGCCGGCGGGCGACAAGGCGCCAGGCAGCATCGTGGATGTGGTGCAGACCGGCTTCATGATCGGCGAGCGGCTGCTGCGTCCCGCCATGGTAACGGTTGCGAAGAAGGACGTGTCCGCGGGTGCGGACACCAAGGTCTAAGAGGGGACGTCATGTCTGAACTCAAGATCGTCGTCACCGGCGCCTCCGGGCGCATGGGCCGCACCTTGATCCGCGAAATCGCGCAGGGCTCCGGCATCACTTTGTGCGGTGCGCTGGAAATGGAAGGCCATCCCAATCTGGGCTTGGACAGCGGCACCCTGGCGGGCATGCAGCCCAATGGCATCAAGCTGACGGCCGATCCGCTGCCGCTCTTGACCCATGCCCAGGCGGTGGTGGATTTCACCACGCCCATGGTCTCCACCATGCTCGCCGACCTGGCGGCGCAGGCGCGCATCGTCCATGTCATCGGCACCACCGGCTTTGATGAAAAAGGCGAGGCCCGCATCAAGGCCGCCGCCCGTCATGCCGTGATCGTCAAGTCCGGCAACATGAGCATGGGCGTCAATCTGCTGGCGGCCCTGGCCGAACGCGCCGCCAGGGCGCTGGCCGATTACGATATCGAGATTCTGGAAATGCATCACCGCAACAAGGTGGATGCCCCGTC